>NZ_AMRL01000008.1 GCF_000299935.1 Oceanibaculum indicum P24
GCAATAAATGCGGGGGTGACAGTTTGAGCTTGAAGGCGGTTAGAGATTGTCCCGATTGCCTTGGCGACGGATTGCGCAGACAAATACGACAAGAAACCATCCCCCCAGAAAACTGACGGAGAAATCGATGGGTTGGGCCTATATCACCCTGGCGCTGTTCGCGGGCATCGTGGTGCCGGTTCAGGCCGGCCTGAACGCCGTGATGGCGCGCCATATCGGCGGCGCCCTGAACGCCACCTTCCTGTCCTTCATCATCGGCACCAGCGCGCTGGCCATCATCCTGGCGGTGACGCGCCCGGCGCTGCCCGGCATCGCCGCCTTCGGGCAGGTGCCGGTCTGGGCCTATGCCGGCGGGCTGATGGGGCTGATCTATGTCGCCTCCTCCACTTTCCTGGCGCCGAAGCTGGGCGCCGCCACCCTGTTGGCGCTGGTGATCGCCGGACAGATGATCGCCTCGCTCATCATCGATCAGTATGGCCTTGTCGGCTTCCCGGAAAACCCGATCACGCTGCTGCGCGTGCTGGGCGTGGTGTTGCTGGTCGCCGGCGTGGTGCTGATCCGCGCCTTCTGAGTACCGCCTCCTTGCCAAGCCCCGCCGGCTGGTCTGTAATCGGCGCTGACAAGTAACCGGAGGACATCCCATGAGCGCGCCCGTCGACGGCAAGGCCGATATCATCATCCGCAACGCCCGCCTGATCGACGGCACCGGCGGGGCGTCCTACCAGGGCGACATCGCCATCCGCGACGACAGGATCGTGGCACTGGGCGCGCTGGGCGGGATGAGCGGCGGCACCGAGATCGACGCGCAGGGCAAGGCGGTCGCTCCCGGCTTCATCGATGTGCACACCCATGACGACCGGGCCGTGCTGGTGAATCCGACGATGAAGAACAAGGTCAGCCAGGGTGTCACCACCGTCGTCACCGGCAATTGCGGCGTCAGCCTGGCGCCCTTGAAGATCGACCGCCGGCCACCGGCCCCGCTCGACCTGATCTGCGACACGCCGGAAGGCTTCTATGGCGATTTCGCCAGCTACCTGAAGGCGCTGGACGACGCCCCGGCGGCAGTCAACGTGCTGGCGCAGGTCGGCCATTCCTCGCTGCGCGTCGGTGCTGTTTCTGACCTGAACCGCGCCGCCTCTTCCACTGAAATCAAGGAGATGCGGAAGAAACTGGAAGAATCGCTGGAAGCCGGCGCCATCGGCTTTTCGACCGGCCTGTTCTATCCGCCCTCGCAGGCCGCCCCGACCGAGGAGGTGATCGAGCTGGGCAAGGCGCTGCACGACCATGCCGGGCTGCATACCACCCATATGCGCGACGAGGCGGACCACATCACCGACTCGCTGGAGGAGACCTTCCGCATCGGCCGCGAGGCCGACATCCCGGTGGTGATCTCGCACCATAAATGCTCAGGCGCGGACAATCATGGCCGCTCCGCCGAGACCCTGCCGCTGATCGACGCGGCGATGAAGAAGCAGCGTGTCGGCCTCGACGTCTATCCCTATATCGCCAGCTCCACCATGCTGAACCCGAAGCGCATGATGGGCGCCAGCCGGGTACTGGTCACCTGGTCGGTGCCGCACCCCGAACATGCCGGCCGCGATCTCGACGATATCGCGAAGGATATGGGCCTGCCGCCGCTGGAAGCCGCCGAGAAACTGCTGCCGGCGGGTGCGGTCTATTTCTCCATGGCGGAGGAGGATGTGCAGCGCATCATGCAGTATCCGCACTCGATGATCGGCTCCGATGGGCTGCCGCACGACACCAAGCCGCACCCACGCCTGTGGGGCACCTTCCCGCGCGTGCTGGGCCATTACAGCCGCGAAGTCGGGCTGTTCCCGCTGGAGGAGGCGGTGCGCAAGATGACCGGCCTGTCGGCGCTCCAGTTCGGCCTGAAGGACCGCGGCACGCTGAAGGTCGGCAATTACGCCGATATCGTGATGTTCGACCCCGCCACCGTCATTGACACCGCCAGCTTCGCCGACCCGATGCAGCCGGCCACCGGCATCGAGCTGGTGATCGTGAATGGCCGCCCGGTCTGGCGCGACGGCGCGGTAACCGGCACCCGCCCCGGCCGCGCCATCCGCCGCCAGCAGCTGGGGGCGTTTGGGGGGGCGGCTTAGGGCACAGTCGCAAACCTTGTCATTGCCGGGCTTGACCCGGCAATCCAGCCGCACCGGCTTATCCGAAGCTGTGAAGTCACAGGCTAAGCACCGCCCTGGATGCCCGGGTCAAGCCCGGGCATGACAAGAAAGATGCCCCCTACCCCCGGAGCCACTCGCGCAGCGCCATGTTCACTTCGGCGGGGCGTTCCAACGTCGGCAGATGGCCGGATTCCTCGATCACGACCAAGCGCGATCCGGCTATGCCAGCGGCCATCTCCTTGTGCAGGTCCAGCGGTGTCAGCGCATCCTGCCTTCCGCACAGCACCAGCGTCGGCGCCGCGATCTTCGCCAGATCGGCGCGCCCGTCGGGCCGGCCCATGATGGCCTTCTGCTGGCGGATGAAGCCGTCCATGCCGACATGCTCGGCCATCGCGAAGATGATCGAGGTCAGCTTCTCGTCCTCCTGCCGGTCGGGATGGATCAGCAGCGGCAGCAGGCGCGGCGTCACCCCCTTGAAGCGGCCCTTCTGCGCCAGATCGATGAGGCCGCGCCGGCGCACCGACTGTTCCTCCGTATCGGCACGCGGCGAGGTGTCGAGCAGCGCCAGCCGCATAACCCGCTCCGGCGCCTGGCGCATGATCTCCTGCGCGACATAGCCGCCCATCGACAGGCCGGCCAGCGCGAATTTCTCCGGTGCGGCTTCCAGCGCGGAGGCCGCCATTTCCTTCACCGATTCGTGGCGCGTGAGGTCGGCAACCTGGCAGTCCGCCATGTCGGACAACGCCTGCATTTGCGGCGCCCACAGCTTCTCGTCGCACAGCAGGCCCGGCAGCAGGACCAGGGGGATTTTCTCAGCCATTCCGTCTCAGCTCTTTTCTTTCAACCGCTTGATGAAGGGGATCATCGCCTTGAAGGCCGGCGTATCGGCCCGGCGCAGCCATTCGAAGACGACCATCTCGGACGTGGCGACGAGCATACCGGCCCGTTCCATCCGGGCAAGCCCGCGCTGCCGGTCCTCAGGGTCGCGCGAGGCGACGGCATCGGCAGCCACCACAACCTCATAGCCCGCCGCCTGGAGCCCGAAGGCGGTCTGCAGCACGCAGACATGCGCCTCGGCACCGCACAGCACGACCCGGCGGCGCTTCAGCGCGGCGACGCGGCCGGCCATCCCCGGCTCCGCCATCGCATCGAAGCATATCTTCTCGGCCACGGCATCGGGGGGCAGCAGCCCGGCCAGATCCGGCACCACGCCGCCCAGCCCCTTCGGATACTGTACCGTCGCCAGCACCGGCACCTCCAGCTCCCGCGCGGCGCGCAGCAGCAGGCCGCAGGCCGCGACCATGCCTTGCTGACCGTCGAGCGCCGGCAGCAGCCTTTCCTGCGCATCGACCAGCAGCATCGAACAATCGGCATGATGAAGCAGCATCGGCCCCTCGCTTTGCGGCAAAAGCGCGCTCAATAGCCCGCGAAGCCAGACAAAAGTTGACAGAATCGCATGCAACTCTAATATCGCCCGCGACGACAGGCGGTATTTTATTCGCCTGAGGCGCCATTTCCAAAGAACGGACCATAATGGGTTTCTCAGACCTGGGACTTAGCCCGGACCTCCTGCGCGCCATTGAGGACGCAGGCTATACGACACCGACTCCCATCCAGGAGCAGGCGATTCCGCAGGTTCTGATGGGCCGCGACGTCCTGGGTGTCGCCCAGACCGGTACCGGCAAGACCGCCGGCTTCACCCTGCCGATGATCGAAATCCTGGGCAAGGGCCGGGCCAAGGCCCGCATGCCGCGCTCGCTCATCCTGGAGCCGACGCGCGAACTGGCCGCCCAGGTTGCCGAGAATTTCGAGAAATACGGCAAGTACCAGAAGCTGAACATGGCGCTGCTGATCGGCGGCGTCTCCTTCGCCGACCAGGAAAAGAAGATCGACCGCGGCGTGGATGTGCTGATCGCCACGCCGGGCCGGCTGCTGGACCATTTCGGGCGCGGCAAGATCCTGCTGCAGGATGTGAAGATCCTCGTCATCGACGAGGCCGACCGCATGCTGGACATGGGCTTCATCCCGGATATCGAGCGCATCGTCGGCGTGCTGCCGAAAATCCGCCGGACGCTGTTCTTCTCCGCCACCATGGCGCCGGAAATCCGCAAGCTGGCCGACAAGTTCCTGATGAATCCAAAGGAAATCAGCGTCGCCAAGCAGGCCAGCACGGCCGACACGGTGGCGCAGCATCTGGTCGTCGTCGGCTCCAAGGCCAAGCGCGAGGCGCTGCGCAGCCTGATCCGCTCGGAGAATGTGAAGAACGCCTTCATCTTCTGCAACCGCAAGCGCGATATCGGCACGCTGCAGAAATCGCTGGTGCAGCACGGCTTTTCCGCCGTGGCACTGCATGGCGACATGACCCAGCCGGCCCGTACCGAGACGCTGGCGAAGTTCAAGAACAACGAAGTGTCGCTGCTGGTCTGCTCCGACGTGGCAGCGCGGGGCCTCGACATCCAGGCGGTCAGCCACGTCTTCAATTTCGACGTACCGAGCAACGCGGAGGATTACGTCCACCGCATCGGTCGCACCGGCCGCGCCGGCATGACCGGCCGCGCCTACACCATCGCCACGCCCGAGGACGCGAAATATGTCGCGGCCATCGAGAACCTGATCGGCAAGCCGATTCCGCGCATCACCCCCGATGACGTGGACGCCGAGGAACTGGACATGAGCGACGTCGGCGGCAAGCGCCGCCGCGGTGGCCGCAGCAAGGGCAAGCCGGAGGCGAAGACCGACGAGCCAAAGAAAACCGCTTCCGCCGAGAAGCCTGCCGCGAAGAAGGCCGCCAAGGACAAGCCGGTCTCTGAGAAGTCCACCAGGGAAAAGCCGGCCCGGGAAAAATCTGCCAGGACGGAACCCCGCCCCGAGGCACCAAGGCACGAGCCGATCCGCGACCGCCGCGACGAACCGAAGCGCGAGCGGGATCGCCGGTATTCACGCGACGACGAGCCCGTGGAAGTGACCGCCGGCTTTGGCGACGATGTGCCGGCCTTCCTGCTGCGGACGGTGAAGCTGAAGAAGAGTGCGTAGGCCATGAAAGCCATCTTCATCATGGTGAAGTGCGACCTCGGCCAGGCCTACAAGGTGGCCGACGAGGCGGTGCAGGGCGTCGAGCAGGTCTCCGAGGTCTATTCCACCTCCGGCCAGTACGACCTGCTGATGAAGTGCTATCTGGACGAGGATGCCGATATCGGCCATTTCGTGACCGAGCGCATCCAGACCCTGCCTGGCGTGAAGGACACCTTCACCCTGATCACCTTCAAGGCATTCGGGTAAGGCGACGTCTTTCCCTCGCCCTGACATAATCTCTTACCGTCACCCCCGCACTTGTTGCGGGGGTCCATGTTTCAGCCTGCTGGATCGCCGGTCGGGTAAGCTGAAGTCTGGATTCCCGCAACAAGTGCGGGAATGACGATCTTGGAAATCTACATTGCCGTTTGGTTTCAAATCCGCCTGCGCTAGGATGCCCGCCGTCTGACGACCCTGCATCCGGGAGGCTTGGGAACATATGAAACGGGCATCGCTGCTGGCCGCGGCCGCATTCCTCGCATCTTTCAGCCTGGCGCCGGCACACGCCGCCGAGCCGCTGAAGATCGGCTTCATCTCCACCCTGTCCGGCCCCGGTGCGGCGCTGGGCAAGGATCTGCTGGACGGCTTCAATCTCGGCATCGAGCAGTCCGGCGGCAAGCTGGGCGGCCGCACGGTCGAGCTGGTGACCGGCGACGACCAGCTGAAGCCCGATGTCGGCCGCCAGCTGGCCGAGCGCATGATCCAGCGCGACAAGGTGGACCTGATCGCCGGCGTCGTGTTCTCCAACGTCATGATGGCGGTCGCCAAGCCGATCTTCGATTCCAAGACCTTCATGCTGAGCCTGAATGCCGGCCCTTCGGCGCTGGCCGGCAACCGTTGCAGCCCCTACTTCTTCAACGTCGCCTGGCAGAACGACCAGAGCCATGAGGCGATGGGCAAGCATGTGAAGGATCAGGGCTTCAAGCGCGTCTATCTGATGGCGCCGAACTATCCCGCCGGCAAGGACGCGCTGACCGGCTTCAAGCGCTATTACAGCGGCGGCGAGATCATCGGCGAGGTCTATACCCAGATCAACCAGCCGGACTATGCGGCGGAGCTGGCGCAGCTGCGCGCCGCCAAGCCGGACGCGGTCTATATCTTCTATCCTGGCGGCATGGGCGTGAACTTCATCAAGCAGTACGCGCAGGCCGGGCTGAAGGAGGAGGTGCCGCTGTTAGGCCCGTCCTTCAGCTTCGACCAGACCATCCTGCCGGCGGTCGGCGACGCGGCACTGGGCGTCTACAATACCGGCTTCTGGAGCCCGGACATGCCGAACCCGCAGAACCAGAAGTTCGTGAAGGCGTTCGAGGCGAAGTACAGCCGCCCGCCCTCGCCCTTCGCAGCGCAGGCCTATGATGGTGCGCTTCTGCTGGCCTCCGCGCTGGCCGAGACCGGCGGCAGCGTGAAGGACGAGGCGAAGTTCCGTGTCGCGATGCGCGCCGCGAAGTTCGAGTCGGTGCGCGGCCCCTTCTCCTTCAACACCAACCACTACCCGATCCAGAACTTCTATCTGCGCCAGGTGGTGAAGAACGACGAGGGCCGCATCACCAACAAGCTGATCGGCACGGTGTTCGCGCGGCACATGGACGCCTATCACGACCAGTGCAAGATGAAGTGAGCCACGAGACGACAATCATCGTGAACGGGGATCGCGTCAGCGCGGTCCCCGTCGCCATTCCGGATACCGCATGACCCTCCTGCTCTTCATCGAACAGGTCCTGAACGGGCTGCAGCTCGGCACCATGCTGTTCCTCATGGCGGCCGGGCTGACGCTGGTGTTCGGCATCATGCATCTGATCAACCTGGCGCATGGCTCGCTCTACATGATCGGCGCCTATGTCGCGGCGACCGTGCAGCAGGCGACCGGCAGCTTCCTGCTGGGGCTGCTGGCAGCATTGCCCGCCGCTGCACTGGTCGGCATGGCGATGGAGGCGATTGCCCTGCGCCGGCTCTATGACCGCGACCATCTGGACCAGGTGCTGGCGACCTTCGGGCTGATCCTGTTCTTCAACGAGCTGGTGAAGATCCTCTGGGGGCCGCAGGCCTATTTCATGGCGGTGCCGGAGATGCTGTCGGGCAGCGTGGAAATCCTGCCCGGCGCGCCCTACCCCGCCTACCGGCTGGCCATCGTCGCAGCCGGCATCGCGGCGGCGCTGTTCCTCTACCTTCTCATCACCCGCACGCGCATCGGCATGCTGATCCGTGCCGGGGCTACCAACCGCGAGATGGTGAACGCGCTGGGCGTGAATGTGGACCGGCTCTACATGCTGGTGTTCGGGCTGGGCGCAGCGCTGGCCGGGCTGGCCGGCGTGATGGCCGGGCCGCTGCTGGCGCTGGAGGTCGGCATGGGCGAGAACATCCTGATCCTTGCCTTCGTGGTCATCGTCATCGGCGGCATCGGCTCGGTGCGCGGCGCCTTCGTGGCGGCGCTGCTGGTCGGCATCGCCGACACGTTCGGGCGCGTGCTGCTGCCCGGCGCGCTGTCGGAAATGACGATCTATATCCTGATGGCGGCGATCCTTGTCTGGCGCCCGCAAGGGCTGTTTCCCGCACATGCGTGACCTTCTGCGCCGCATCATCCTGTGGGGCGGGCTTGCCCTGCTCTGTGTGCTGCCGCCGCTGGCCGACGCGCTGGGCGAGGGCTTCTATACAGTGATGGTCAGCCGCGTGCTGATCCTGGCGCTGGGGGCGGTCAGCCTGAATCTGATCCTGGGCTATGGCGGCATGGTCAGCTTCGGCCACGCCGCCTATCTAGGGATCGGCGCCTATGTGGTCGGCATCCTGTCCTACCATTCCGGCGAGTGGTTCGGCACCGAGAGCGCCTTTATTGCCTTTCCCGCCGCGATGCTGGTCTCCGCCCTGTTCGCGCTGGTGACCGGCGCCATCAGCCTTCGCACCAGCGGTGTCTATTTCATCATGATCACGCTTGCCTTCGCGCAGATGGTCTATTTCTTCTTCGTCTCGCAGCAGGAATATGGCGGGATGGACGGCATGCAGATGTGGGCCCGCTCCGCTGCCGGCCCGCTCGACCTGTCGGACGATGCCAGCTTCTACTACCTCGCCCTCGTCCTGCTGCTGGCGGTGCTGTTCCTGAAGTACCGGCTGGTGCATTCCCGCTTCGGGCTGGTGTTGCGCGGCATCCGCGAGAATGAGCGCCGCATGAAGGCGCTGGGCTTCGCGACCTACCGCTACAAGCTGGTGGCCTTCGTGCTGTCCGGCATGGTGGCCGGGCTGGCCGGCGCGATGATGGCGAACCTGACGGAATTCGTCAGCCCGTCGCTGCTGCACTGGACACGCTCCGGCGAGCTGATGGTCATGGTCATCCTGGGCGGCATGGGTTCCATCGCCGGGCCGGTGCTGGGTGCCTTCGCCTTCCTGGTGCTGGAGGATGTGCTGGCCGAGATCACCCAGCACTGGATGATCGTGCTGGGGCCGCTGCTCATCCTCATCGTGCTGCTGGCGCGGCGCGGCCTCTACGGGCTGCTGACGCCCGAAGGTAGAAGCAAATGAGCGCGCTGCTCTCCATCCAGGGGCTGGAGAAGCGCTTCGGCGGGGTCACCGCCACCGACAGCCTGACGCTCGACATAATGCCGGGCGAACTCCACGCCATCATCGGGCCGAACGGGGCCGGCAAGACCACGCTGATCGGCCAGCTGTCGGGCGAGATCGCACCCGATGCCGGGTCCATCCGCTTCAAGGGCCAGGCGATAACCGCTCTGCCGGTCGAGCGGCGCGCGCTGCTGGGGCTCGCCCGATCCTTCCAGATCACCAGCGTGCTGCAGGGCTTCACCGCGCTGGAGAATGTGCTGCTGGCGGCACAGGCGCATGACGGGCACAGCTTCCGATTCTGGAAGCCCGTCCTCGCCGAGACGACGCTGCGCGATACTGCCATGGCGGTGCTGGACCAGGTCGGTCTCGCCGGCCGCGCCGCTATCCCCGCCGCCGCCCTGGCGCATGGCGAGCAGCGCCAGCTGGAACTCGCCATGGCGCTGGCCGGCAAGCCGGACCTGCTGCTGCTGGACGAACCGATGGCCGGCATGGGGCCGGAGGAATCGGTGCGTATGACCGAGCTGCTGGCTAGGCTGAAGCGCAGCGTCACCATCCTGCTGGTCGAGCACGACATGGACGCAGTGTTCCGCCTGGCCGACCGCATAACCGTGCTGGTCTATGGAAGCGCCATCGCCACCGGCACGCCAGACGCTATCCGCGCCGACGAATCCGTGCGCGCCGCCTATTTGGGGAGCGATTCCTGATGCTGCGGCTGAGCGGGGTGGAAAGCTTCTACGGTGCCAGCCAGGTGCTGTTCGGCATCGATCTGGAGGTCGGCGCCGGCGAGGTCGCCACGCTGCTTGGCCGCAACGGCATGGGCAAGACCACGACCGTCCGCGCCATTCTGGGCCTCACCCCGCCGCGTCAGGGCGAGATCGCGCTGGACGGGCAGCGGCTGGACGGGCTGCCGCCCTACCGCATAGCGCGGGCGGGCATCGGGCTGGTGCCCGAAGGGCGTCATGTCTTCCCCACCCTTTCCGTCCGCGAGAATTTGATCGCCACCGCGCGCGGCGGCGGCTGGACCGAGGAGCGGGTGTTCGCCCTGTTCCCGCGCCTGTCCGAACGCGCCGGGCAGCGTGCCGGGACACTATCGGGCGGCGAACAGCAGATGCTGGCCATCGGCCGGGCGCTGATGACCAACCCGCGCCTGCTGATCCTGGACGAGGCGACGGAAGGGCTCGCCCCGCTGATCCGCGAGGAAATCTGGCGCTGCGTCGAGGCGCTGAAGGCGGACGGTCAGGCGATCCTGCTGATCGACAAGAATATCGATGCGCTGCTGCGCCTCGCCGACCGGCACCACATCATCGAGAAGGGCCGCATTGTCTGGACCGGCGGCTCCGCGGAACTCGCCGCCGACGAGGCGCTGCGCCACCGCTATCTGGGTGTTTAGGCCAGCAGCAGCATCCCCAGGCTGTAGAGCGCGACAATGCTCAGCATGAGACGCAGGTTGGTGCCGTAGGCGAGCTGCCGGGCGGAAACCTCGAACAGCTTGGCGCACACCAGGAAGGAGATCGAGCCCATCGCAGCCAGCGCGCCGAAGGCCCAGCCGATCAGCCCGGCCAGCGCCAGCAGCGCCAGATGCAGCTGGTCCGGCATGTGCGGGCCGAACAGGGTCAACAGCACGGTCATCGGCACCATCATGTGTACCCCGGCGGAAACCACCGAGATCATCACGATCAGCGTCACCGCGATCATCGCCCCGGCATCGAGATAGGGCGTCAGCATCTCGACCAGCTGACCAACCTCCGGCGTCACCGTGATGGCGGCGGCGAACCACATGGCGGCAACGAACACCGCCGATTCCATGTCGAAATTGACCGCCACCTGGCGCACCAGCCGGAACATCGCCATGCCCCGCCCGCTGGTGCGGCGGTCGCCCGCGACCTCCGCCAGCAAAGCGATCACCAGCGCCGAGGATGGCACCACCACGATGGCCGACTGCACGGTGGTGAGGCCCAGCGTCAGAATGGTGGCAATGTTAACCACCACGATCACCACGATGGGCAGCAGCACCGCACCCAGCGCGCCCCAGAACCGGCCCGTCAGCTGGCGCGGCAAGGCGCACTGGCCAATCAGGAACGGAAAGGCCAGCACCGCCAGCGCCAGCGCGAAGCCCATGCCCATCAGCAGCGGCAGATTGACCTCCGGCAGCGCCGCCACGGCGACACCCATCGCCACGGTGAAGGGCGAGAAGAAGATCGCGATGCCCATGCCGCGCATGCCCCAGACCGCAAGGTCCTGCCGGGTCTCCTGGTCGCGCTCGCGCGTCAGGAAAGGGGCGATGACGCTGACCGCGCCAATCGCCAGCGGCACGGAGAAAGCAAAGCTGAGCAGTTGCATGGCGCCACGCCGCGCCTGCAGCCGGAAGGCGACGAGGCTGTCCTGCACCTCGGCGAGGCGCGGTGCGGTCTGGACGATGCTGCGCAGCCCGTGCAGACAGGTGACGAAGGCGGTCAGCCGGGCTGCCCGCTCCAGCCCTGCCAGCCCCTCGCCCCAGCCACCGACGCGCCAGATCAGCAGCGTGCCGATGCCACCGAACACGATGACGGCAAAGCGCGGGAAGCCGCCGCGCACGATAGCGCCCCACAGCGCGATCATCGCCGCCATCAGCGCGGCGACGGTGATCGGCCAGCGCCAGCCGGACAGCAGCTCCGTCACCGCCAGAATCCAGATGATCAGCACCAGCAGGGGGATTGCCTGTTCCGCCTGCTTCTCGCCGGGTTTCTTCGCGCGTGCCGCTTCCGCCATGAGGCCCCTGCCGGTTTCGTCGGGGCCTATTGTGCCCGCTCCAGCCTATTGTGCGGGTGCGAAGATTGCATGGCTAGACCGCGCGTGTGCGGTGGTAAATCTCAGAACAAAGCTGCCTTATGCTTCGAGACGCCGCCCAAGGCTTTGGGCGGCTCCTCAGCATGAGGTCACTAAAGGGCACCGCCGGATATCCCAAACACCCCTCGCCCTGAGGAGCCGGCGACAAGCCGGCGTCTCGAAGGGCATGGCCGGCATGGAAAACCTCAGTGATAGCACCGCCAGTGCCAGGCGATTTCCGCATGGTGCAGTTCGACCACGCGCTTTACCTGCGGGCAGAATTTGTCGCGCGGCGTGCGCTCGTCGCCTTCCAGGATGATCGCCATGGCTTTATCGTGAGTCATGCCATCGCGGTAGGGCCGGTCCTCACGCAGCGCGTCATAGACATCCGCCACCCCGACGATGCGGGCCTCCAGCGGTATCTCCTCCCCCTTCAGCCCGAAGGGATAGCCGGACCCATCCATCGCTTCGTGATGATGCAACGCGATGCTGGCCGCCAGCTTCGCCAGCCGGCCGACATGCTGCATCAGCATCTCGTGGCCGGTCGCGGGATGCCCGCGCATCAGGGCGAACTCCTCCTGCGTCAGCCGGCCCGGCTTGCACAGTATTTCCGCCGGCACCTGCAGCTTGCCGATATCGTGATAGGCAGCAGCCGTGCCCAGCGCCAGGCACAGGCCCTCACTCACCCCCATATGGCGGGCGATCACCTCGGCAACATCGCCGACGGCGTTCTGATGGGTCTTCAGCCGGTATCGGGCATCGGCGCCAATGACTGCATCGGCTTCGAGCCGTGCGATCCACTCCGCCGATTCCAACTCTGCGCTTGCGGGTTCGGTCATGCTTCCCCGTCGTGACGCGTTCTCCTGGAGCCGACGATATTACAATTCGATTATTAATCGCAATGGTTGCGTCAAGGAGGCAGATTTCAGGCGTTGCACAGCCGCCAGCTTCGGGCGATCTCATCATGGCATTCCTCGGCGGCGCGCAGCACTTTCGGGCAGAACTTCGCCGGCCAGGTCCGGTCATCCCCGTCCAGCAGAACCGCCATCGCCTGATCGTGCGACATGCCCGCCCGGTAGGGCCGATCCTCGCGCAGCGCGTCATAGACATCCGCCACCCCGACGATGCGCGCCTCCACCGGTATATCGCGCCCCTTCAGCCCGTTCGGATAGCCGGACCCGTCCATTGCTTCATGGTGATGAAGGGCGATGCGGGCGGCCAGCGGCGCCAGCCGGCCGGACTGCCGCGCCAGAATATCGTGGCCGAACAGCGTATGATGGCGGATCACCGCATATTCCTCCGCCGTCAGCCGCCCCGGCTTGCACAGTATTTCGGAGGGCATGCGAAGCTTGCCGACATCGTGATAGGCGGCGGCCCTGCCGATGGCCGCGCTGAGCGGCCGGCCGAGGCCAAGCCGGCGGGCAATCAGGCTGGCCACACCGCCAACAGCGTGCTGGTGCGCCTGCAGCCGGCACCTGGCCTCGCCATCCAGGCTGGTGTCGGCTTCGAGGCGGGCAAGCGCCGCGCGGTCGCCAATACTCATGGCGCGGCCCGGTGTGCCGGGCGCGCGTGCTGACTGTCTTTCACTGGAATTTCTTTAATCGACGAAACGGGATAACCACGCTTTGCGCGGCACCATAGCCGAGTCGTCCGCCCGAAAATTGATCTATGTCAATGCAGGCCGCATATCAGCCTTCCTTCAGGAACACCTCGACCGGGCCCTTCAGCAGGATGGTCAGCGGGTTGCCGTTGCGGTCCAGCGTCTTGCCGGCCGCGACGCGGATCCAGCCCTCACTGATGCAATATTCCTCGACATTGGTCTTCTCCACGCCTTTGAAGCGCACGCCGACGCCGCGCTTCAGCAGTTCCTCGTCGAAATAGGGGCTGGCCGGATTGACGGAGAGACGGTCGGGCAGATCGGTCATGGCGCGGGCCTTCTGTCGGCTGGAAATGTTGCGCCCTCTCCTAACGTCGAAATACGGACTCGGCAAGGGCCGGCCTATTGTACGGGCGACAATACTCCCCGTGACAGCGGTCCGGGGCGCGCTAGGATTGGCCAGTATCGACACCACAGCGCCGGTTCCGCCATGTCCCCGATCCTGATCCTCGCCAGCGTGTTCGCCATCTTCATCCCGGCCCTGATGCTGCCGGGGCCGGACTTCATCGCCGTGGTGCGCTCCTCCATGACACGCGGCACGGCGGCGGGCCTCATGACCACGCTGGGCGTCACGCTGGGCCTCGGCATGTATGCCAGCCTCAGCCTACTGGGCCTGTCAGCGGTGCTGGCGGAGTATCAGTGGCTGGCCTGGAGTGTGCGCGTGCTGGGTGGCTGTTACCTGATCTATCTCGGCATCCGGCTGTTTCTCGCCAGCCGCGGCAAGCCACAGGAGATCGTCATCGAATCAGCCGGCGAATCAGGCCGCCCGCGCGGCAACCCGCTGATCTTTGGCTTCCTGGTCACGCTGACCAACCCGAAGGCCATCGTGCTGTTCGCCAGCGTGTTCGCGCCCACCGTCAGCGCCGGCACGCCGCTCTGGTTCATGGGGCTGATGGTGGCGCTGGTGATGGCCAGCTCGCTCGTCTGGTATTCCATCGTCAGCCTGTTCATGTCCTCCGGCCCGGTGATGCGCCGGTTCCGCAACGCACAGCACTGGATCGAGCGGCTGGCCGGCGTGTGCTTCGTCGCCATCGGCGGGCGCATCCTCGCCGATGCGCGCAACCCGGTGACGCCCTGAGGGCACCTTGACTCGGGCTTGGCCGCCCGCCTACCGTCCGTTGCTTGATCAGGGGGCGGAAAACCGACATGGCCGACAAGGACAGACGCGCAGACTGGAAGCCGCAGACGCAGCTGGTGCGCGGCGGGCAGAGGCGCAGCCCGTTTTCCGAAACGTCAGAGGCGCTCTATCTCACTTCCGGCTTTGTCTATGACAGCGCCGAGGAAGCCGAGGCTGCCTTCAAGAATGAAGGTTCCCGCTTCGTCTATTCGCGCTATTCCAACCCCACCGTCGCCATGTTCGAGGAACGGTTGCGCCTGCTGGAAGGGGCGGAGACCTGCGCCGCCACGCCCAGCGGCATGGCGGCCGTCGCGGCGGCGATGCTGTGCTTCCTGAAGGCCGGTGACCGGGTGGTGTCGTCGCGCGTGCTGTTCGGCTCCTGCCACTGGATCGTCTCCACCCTGCTGCCGCGCTATGGCATCGAGACGGTGCTGGTCGATGGCGGCGACCTGGAGGCCTGGCGCGACGCGCTGAAGCCGGGCGCGCAGGCCGTATTCTTCGAGACGCCATCGAACCCGATCCTGGGGCTGGTCGATATCGCCGCCGTGGCGGAGCTGGCGCATGCGGCGGGGGCCCGCGTCATCATCGACAATGTGTTCGCCACACCGATGCTGCAGCGCCCCCTGGAGCTGGGTGCTGACATCGTTGTCTATTCCGCCACCAAGCATATCGATGGCCAGGGCCGCTGCATGGGGGGCGCCATCCTGGGCCCGGCGGACTGGCACAAGGAATTCCTCTGGCCCTACTACAAGCATACCGGCCCGTCGATGAGCCCGTTCAACGCCTGGGTGCTGCTGAAGGGGCTGGAGACGCTGGATCTGCGCGTCGAGCGGCATGGTCGCAACGCGCTGGCCGTGGCGACCGCGCTGGAGGCGCATCCCAAGGTCGGTAAGGTGCTGTATCCGGGCCTGCCCAGCCATCCGCAGTACGAGCTGGCGCAGCGCCAGATGAAGGGCGGCAGCAACCTGATCGCCTTTACCGTGCCCGGCGGCAAGGAGGGCGCGTTCCGGCTGCTGAACGGCCTCAGCCTCATCGATATCTCGAACAATCTGGGCGATGCCAAGAGCCTGATCACCCACCCCGCCACCACCACCCACCGCGCCGTGCCGGCAGAACAACGCGCCGCCTTCGGCATCGAGGACGGGCTGGTGCGCATCTCGGTCGGGCTGGAGGATGCGGAGGATATCATCGCCGACCTGAATGCGGCACTGGAGGCAGTATGAGCATGAAGACGCGGGTGAAATGGATCGACGGCATGGCCTTCATGGGCGAGAGCGGCACCGGCCACGCCGTGGTCATGGATGGCGCGCCGGAGAATGGCGGCCGCAATCTGGGGCCGCGCCCGATGGAGATGCTGCTGCTGGGGCTGGGCGGCTGCACCGCCTTCGACGTGGTGATGATCCTGCAGAAGGGCCGCCAGCCGATTGAGGATTGCCAGGTCGAGATCGAGGCGGAACGCGCCGAGGACCATCCCAAGGTCTTCACCAAGGTGCATATGCGCTACCTCGTGAAGGGGCGCGGCCTGTCGGCGGATGCCGTCCATCGCGCGGTGGAACTTTCGGTCGATAAATACTGCTCGGCCACCCATGTGATAAACAAGACGGCTGCCATGACCCATGAGGTCGTGATTGAGGAGCTGGGCTGATGTTTCCAGACATGGACGATGCGCGGATCTACGTGCTCTACGAGAACGCCGACTGGCTGGCACCGCTGGCGGAGCTGTTCGACGCGCGCGGCCTGCCCTGGCAGGGCTGGGACCTGTCGGACGGGGCCTTCGACATCTCGTCGGAACCGCCGCACGGCCTATTCTTCAGCCGCATGAGCGCCTCCGCGCATACCCGCGACCATCGCTACTCCACCGACCTGACCGCCGGTGTGCTGACCTGGCTGGAACGCCACGGACGGCGTGTGGTGAACGGTGTGCGCGCGCTCGACCTCGAACTCTCCAAGGCACGCCAGTATGCGGCGCTGGAGAAGGCTGGCATCGAGACGCCGCGCACGGTCATGGTGCTGGGCCGCGACCGTCTGTTCGAGGCCGCAAAGGCGCATTTCGGCGACGGGCCGGTGATCCTGAAGCCGAATCGCGGCGGCAAGGGACTTGGCGTGCAGCTGTTCAACAGCATGGATGGGCTGGCAGCCTATGTCGAAAGCCCGCTCTATGAGGAGCCGGTGGACGGCATCCACCTGCTGCAGGAATACATCAAGGCGCCGGAGCCCTTCATCACCCGCTGCGAGTTCGTCGGCGGGCGCTTCCTCTATGCCGTGCGCGTCGATACCAGCGGCGGGTTCGAGCTGTGCCCGGCGGATGCCTGCGCGGTCGGCGACGCCTTCTGCCCGGTCGGCGAGGAAGCGGCGCGGCCGAAATTCGAGATCGTGCCGGAGATCGACCCGGTGCAGAAGGCCAGCTACGAGCGGATGCTTGCGGAAAACGGCGTGGAAGTGGCCGGTGTGGAGTTCATCGTCGGCGCCGATGGCCGGGCGCGCACCTACGACATCAACACCAACACCAACTACAATACCGAGGCGGAGGCCCGCGCCGGCCTGTCGGGCCGTGGCACGCTGGCCGATTTTTTCAGCGCCGAACTGGCCCGGCTCTACCCCGGCACCGCCCACGCGGCTGAGTAGGTTTCTGCGCCTTCCCCATCGCCCGGTTGGCTGACGCTCGCCAGCCTCTCCTTTCAACTCCGCCCGTCACCCCCGCACTTGTTGCGGGGGTCCAGGCCTCAGCTTGCTGGATGTCGGTCGAGCTGGCTGAAGTCTGGATTCCCGGCACCCCATGGGATTTGGGGCCGGGAATGACGGCAGGAGGAATGGGGCGACGAGAGAAAATTCTTCTTCAGCACACAGTGAATGCTGGATGAGGGGAAGACGAACCTCCCCCTCACCTGACCGGCGTGAAACCGGGCGGCGGACGGCCGCCGGCACCGCCCGGAGGGCCGCCGGCGCCCTTCGTCTGGGCGCGGCACATGGCTTCGGCGCGGCCCTTGAAGTCCGCCGCCTGGGCGGCCGAGACGACCTTGTCCTTCACCATCTGGTCGATCTGCGCCGCACGCTCGACAAAGCACAGCGCGAACGGGTCGTTCGCCGCCCCGGCCTGCCCTTCCGCAACACCGCTGCCGAACAGCCTGTCGCGTTCGTAATAGCCAAGGAACGCCGCCGCCCCGACAAAGACGAGGGCCGCCAGCGCCCGCGCCGCCGGGCGGTCGATGAAAGCGCCGTTCGCTGCCTGGGCCATCCTTCTTCCTCCCTTGCTTGCTAGACGGTCTCCGCCAGCGGCAGATTGACCAGCAAATTCTGCGGTTTCATCCGCAGCAATTCATTCTCTCCCTTGGCAAGGCCGAGATAGATCGGCCGGCCCGCCAGCTGCGGCAGCATGGCGTTTGTGTCGCGGAATTCCAGCCGGAACAGGGAGAGGATATCGGCCAGCCTCTCCTCGCTGACCTCCTGCCCCTCATAGAGGTCGTTCAGGATGTTGGTGGACACGCTGTCGAGCCCGACATGCCAGCTCCAGCGGTCGTCACTGATCGACTGCACCGGGGCGACCCGCACCTCGGCGCCGGTAAAATGCGCGATCCAGGTCTCCAGCACCCGGCACAGCGCATCCAGGCCGGGCCGGCCGAAGGTCATGTCCAGCACCATGTCGAAGCGCTCGGCGCGCTCCCAGTACTGATGCGCGTTCTCCTCGGTCATCACGTCGAGGTCGATCTGCCTGAGCGGCGTCTGCGCCTCGACGATCAGCCGGCCCAGATCGCCGAACCCGCCGGTGGAGGCATAGAGGTCGATGACCTCCTCATCGGCCAGCATGATGTTGCCGTCCTGGATCGTCACCTTCTGGCTGCGGAACAGCAGCTCGGCGGCACGCAGCCGGAACGGGTCCTCGCAGCCTTCCAGCAGGCCGCGCAGGATCACATGCACCATCTGGTCGAGGAAGATCGGCGCCAGCCGCACCGGTTCCACCGGCCCGTCCAGCTTGAACAGCGCGGCATAAGCGGCCTCGATGGTGCCGTGGCGCAGCAGATGGTCGCGGAAATTCAGGACGATCTCGTAATTCTCCCGCGCATCCTCATCTTCCATGCGCAGCAGCTCCGCCGGCTTCACAACGCGGCGCGGCTCCTCCATCAGCGCGGCATGCAGCGCCCGCTCATTGTCGCAGGATTCCTCGACCGGCACGACCTCCGGCCGGTTAAAGTAGGCGCGCAGGTAATCGTCGGTCACCGCAAGCTGGTTATCCGCCGTCCGCTTCAGCAAATAATAGCCGGAAGATATCCAGAAATCAGGCATTTAGAAAACTTTCCAGAACCAATTATTCATTATCGGGCACCAGCGCCCATATCTTTGCGTGATCGGCCTCGCGCGGCGGCTGCAGGGCGCGGAACCGTTCACGGATACCGCCTTCCTCCATCTCGCGCTCGACCGCCAGCAGCATGTTCACCCGGTGCTCCGCCGCCAGGCTTGCGGCAAACTCCGCCTCGGATCGGGCCACCGGCAGCGCGGCCTCGACCGAGGGCGCACCGTAGCGCGCGACGAAATGCTCCGCCAGCCTGCGGATGACCGCCTCGTAGGACTCCGTATCGATGTCCGACACCGACACGAAGGTGGACCAGCCAAAGCTTTCCGTTCCCAGGAAGGCACTGCGGAAAGCGACACGGCGCTTGCCGACCAGATCGCCCGGCCCGCTGTCGGCGAAGGCGAAGCTGCCGGAGACCGCCCATTCGCCCGACTCGGCCGCCTGCTCGAAGACCTGCGTATCGGTGGAATCCATCCGGATGGTGCGCGGAAACAGCATGGCTACAGCGCCCAGCCCGGCCCGGCCAGCACGGCGGACAGCGGCAAGGCCTGCACCGCCTCGGTCTGCAGCAGCATGCCGCCCTCCTCGTCCAGCCCGATGAAGGTGCCGGCATGCTGTTCGCCGGCATGGGACAGGGCGACGCTTTCCCGGTAGCCGCTGCCGCGCTCCAGCCAGTGCGCCGCGATGGGGCGCAGCCCCTCCTCCTCGAACCGGTTCACCCAGAGCAGGAAATGCCGGCTGAACGCCTCCAGAATGTCGGGCACGGTCAGCTCGCCGCAGCCTTCCTCATGCAGCGCGGTGCGGGTCGGGTCCATGCCCGGCTCCTCGCCGCCGATCAGCTCACGCTTCACCAGGATGGTCAGGCCCAGCACCAGCCAGTCCGGCACGGCATCGGCCGCACAGCCTTCCGGTGCCGCCAGACGGAAGCCGCCAGCCAGCCCGCCATTCACCTCGATCCGGTCCGGCCAGCCAAAGGTCACCGCCACCTGCGGCGGCACAATTGCGCCCAGCGCATCGCCGATGCCAATCATGCCGACATGCAGGATCGGCAGGGCCTGCGCCAGCGCCTGCTCCGGGTGCAGCACGATGGCGAGTTCGACGCGTTCCTCGCGGTCCTCCCAGAACAGGGTGGCGGGATCGGCCCCCTGCCGGGCGGCGGCGAGCGCGGCTTCGAACGCATCCTCGCCCGCCGGCAGCCGGACGCCTTCATAGACCGGCGGGAAGACCGGCTTTTCCGTCACCTCCAGAAGGCTGCGGGTTGCCTCCTCCATGATCCGGCCTATTCGACGCTGATCTTCGGCATGGCCCGCACGGCACCACCGGACAGCCGCGCCCAGACCGCCTCGGCAATGGCGCGATAGGCCGCCGCATGCGGGCTGGAAGGCTGCGAGACCACGATGGGCTTGCCGCCGTCGGAGGTCTCGCGGATGGCGATGTCGAGCGGAATCTCGCCCAGGAAATCGACGCCCATGCGCTCCGCCTCCTTGCGCGCGCCACCATGCGAGAAGATGTCGCTGCGCTCCCCGCAATGCGGGCACAGGAAGTAGCTCATATTCTCGATCACGCCGAACACCGGCACATCGACCTTGCGGAACATGTTCAGACCCTTGCGGGCGTCCAGCAGGGCGATGTCCTGCGGCGTCGAGACAATGACCGCCCCGGCCAGCGGCACGCGCTGCGCCATGGTGAGCTGCGCATCGCCGGTGCCCGGCGGCATATCGACCACCAGCACGTCCAGATCGCCCCAATCGACATCGCGCAGCATCTGTTCCAGCGCGCTCATCACCATCGGGCCGCGCCAGATCATCGGCGTATCCTCTGCCACCATGAAGCCCATGGACATGCATTTGACGCCGTAATTCTCCATCGGCTTCAGCGTCTTGCCATCCGGCGTGGTGGTCGGCTTGCCGGTGATGCCCATCATGCGCGGCAGCGACGGACCATAGATATCGGCGTCCAGCAGTCCGACCTTGCGGCCGATGGCAGCCAGCGCCAGCGCCAGATTGACCGAGGTTGTGGATTTGCCGACACCGCCCTTGCCCGACGCCACGGCGATGATCGCACGCACGCCCGGCACCAGCGGCTTCGCCTGGGCCGGCTGCTGCCCCGGCTGCTGCGGGGCGTGCGAATGGCCGTGCACATGGCCATGGGCATGAGGAGCTGTACCGCCAACACGGCTGCCAGCCGCCGGCTTGCCGCCCAGCGGGCGCGGTGCGGCAGCGGGAGCAGGCGCAGCGGGCCCGCGGGCGCTGTGCGCGGTCAGTGCGGTGGTCACGCCGGCAACACCCGGCAGCGCCTCGACGGCCTTCTGGGCCTCCTGCCGCAGGCCTTCCAGCTTCGGGCCGCGTGAGGGGTCGACCTCAATAGCGAAGCTGACGCGGCCCTCCTGCACGGACAAGCCGGTCACCATGCCGAGCGACACGATATCCTGCCCGCGATCCGGGTCGCGGACGGACTTCAGTGCCTGCAGGATCTGGTCTTCGGAAATCTGAACCATGATGTTCTTCTTTATGCGTTAGGTGGCGGTTTGGCCTACTGATATCACGGCTTGGGTGCGGTTGGACAAGCCCGCCGGTCATACCAATATGGTTTGGCCTTCAACAAGCGGTCGGATTGGCCTATAAGCCGGGTCCGAAAGTCCCGCAGGAAATGCTGATAGAGATGAACCCCGCCACCAATATCGACCGGAGCGTACTGCGCGGCATGCTGATCGCCGTCGCGGCGATGATCGTGCTGGTCAGCGCATCGAACTATCTGGTGCAGTTTCCGCTCAGCGACTGGCTGACCTGGGGCGCGATCACCTATCCGGCGACCTTCCTGGTGACCGACCTCACCAACCGTGCCTATGGGCCAAGGCGGGCGCGTCAGGTGGTCTATATCGGCTTCGCGCTGGCGGTGATCTGCTCGCTGTGGCTGGCGACGCCGCGCATCGCGCTGGCCTCGGGCAGCGCCTTCCTGGTGGCGCAGCTGCTGGACGTCCATGTGTTCGACCGGCTGCGCGGCGGACGCTGGTGGCAGGCGCCGCTGGCCAGCTCCTCCATCGGCTCGGCAGTCGATACCGCTTTGTTCTTCACGCTGGCCTTCGCCGGCACCGCCGTTCCCTTCGTCACGCTGGCGCTGGGCGATTTCGCGGTGAAGCTGGCGCTGGCCCTGCTCTTCCTCTCCCCCTTCCGCCTGCTGATGGCGGTGGTGCGGCCGATGGGGACCGCGCGCCCCTCGTGAAGGTCGATCTCTTCGATTTCCACCTGCCACCGGAGCGGATCGCCCAGATGCCGGCCGAGCCGCGCGATTCGGCGCGGCTGCTGGA
This sequence comes from Oceanibaculum indicum P24, assembly GCF_000299935.1. Lineage (NCBI taxonomy): Bacteria > Pseudomonadati > Pseudomonadota > Alphaproteobacteria > Rhodospirillales > Oceanibaculaceae > Oceanibaculum > Oceanibaculum indicum. The sequence goes on from NZ_AMRL01000008.1 coordinate 21,937, forward strand.
TATCCGCCCGGACCGGCTCGGCGATTGCGGTGTTCTGGACCTGCCGGCCCTGCTGAACCCCGGCGACCTGCTGGTGTTCAACGATACCCGCGTGATCCCGGCCCGGCTGCATGGGTATCGCGGCGAGGTCGCGGTCGAGGTGCTGCTGCACAAGGCGGAAGCCGACGGCACATGGCTGGCCTTCGCCCGGCCCGGCAAGCGGCTGAAAACCGGCCAGACGATCCGCTTCGCCGAGGATTTCGCCGCCGACATCCTGGAAAAGCGCGAGGGTGGCGAGCTGCGGCTGGCCTTCGCCGGCGCCGCCGACCTGCTGGAGGCGCTGAAGCGCCACGGCTCCATGCCGCTGCCGCCCTATATCCGCGGCGGCAAGGCGGAAGCAGCGGATGCCGAACGCTACCAGACCATCTATGCCCGCGAGGAAGGTGCGGTCGCCGCGCCCACCGCCGGGCTGCACTTCACCGACCGGCTGATGGCGGCGCTGGCCGAACGCGGCATCGGCACCGCCTTCCTGACGCTGCATGTCGGCGCCGGCACCTTCCTGCCGGTGAAGGCCGACGATACGGAAGACCACCGGATGCATGCCGAATGGGGCAGCATCGACCCCGAGACCGCCGCGCGCATCACCGAGACGAAGCGCCAGGGCGGCCGCGTGGTCGCGGTCGGCACCACCTCGCTGCGCCTGCTGGAAAGCGCGGCACGGGAGGATGGCACCGTCCCGGCCTTTTCCGGCGACACCGATATCTTCATCACGCCCGGCTACCGCTTCAAGGCGGTCGATCTGCTGATGACCAATTTCCACCTGCCGCGCTCCACCCTGTTCATGCTGGTCTCGGCCTTTGCCGGGCTGGAGCGCATGCAATCTGCCTACAGCCATGCGATAGAGGCCGGCTATCGCTTTTACTCCTACGGTGACGCATGTCTGCTGCATCCCAGCCGGTAGAGTTCGGCTTCCAGCTCCTCGGCACCGATGGCGCGGCCCGGCGCGGCCGGGTGACGACCGCGCACGGCACCATCGAGACGCCCGCCTTCATGCCGGTCGGCACCGCCGCGACGGTGAAGGCGATGCGCCCGGAATCGGTGGCCGAGACAGGCGCGGAAATCCTGCTGGGCAACACCTATCATCTGATGCTGCGGCCGGGAGCGGAACGCGTCGCGGCGCTGGGCGGCCTGCACAAATTCATGAACTGGCCGAAGCCTATCCTCACCGATTCCGGCGGCTTTCAGGTCATGTCGCTGGCGGGCCTGCGCAAGATCGAGGAGAAGGGCGTCACCTTCCGCTCCCACATCGACGGGTCGGTGCATTTCCTGTCGCCGGAGCGCTCGGTCGAGATCCAGCATCTGCTGGATTCCAACATCACCATGGTGCTGGACGAATGCACCCCGCATCCGGCGACGCATGAACAGGCGCTGTCCTCCATGGAGCTGTCGATGCGCTGGGCGCAGCGTTCCAAGGACGGCTTCAAGAAGCGCCCCGGCTATGGGCTGTTCGGCATCGTGCAGGGCAGCGTCTATCCCGATCTGCGGAAGCGTTCGGCGGAAGCGCTCGCATCCATCGGCTTCGATGGCTATGCGGTGGGCGGCCTCGCGGTCGGCGAGGGCCAGGAGATCATGTTCCGGGTGCTGGAGGAGACGGTGCCGCATCTGCCCGCCGACCGGCCGCACTATCTGATGGGTGTGGGCAAGCCGGCGGACATCGTCGGCGCGGTGCAGCGCGGCATCGACATGTTCGACTGCGTGCTGCCGACCCGCTCCGGCCGCACCGCGCAGGCCTTCACCGCGCGCGGCACGGTGAACCTGCGCAATGCCCGGCATCAGGACGATCCAAGGCCGCTGGAGGAAGGCTGCCCCTGCCCGGCCTGTACCTCCTGCAGCCGCGCCTATCTGCATCATCTGGTCCGGTCGGAGGAAATTCTCGGGCTGATGCTGCTGACCTGGCACAATCTGGCCTATTATCAGCGGCTGATGGCGGGCCTGCGCGCCGCCATAGAGGCCGGATCGCTGGAGGATTTTGTGGCCGGCTTCCATGAGACACAGGCCGGCGGGGATATCCCGGCGCTGGGATAGGGTTGCGGCTTGAGGCTAATACTTTGATTCGTCACCCTCGGGCTTGACCCGAGGGTCCAGCGGTCCGTGCAGTTCGCTCGGTCAATGGATGGTCGGATCAAGTCCGACCATGACGAAAGAGAAACTTCATTTTCTCAGGCGCGAAGGACCGATTGAGGGGATATACCGAATGACCGACAGCATCTATAGCGGCCTGACGCAGCTGGGACAGGCGACCGGCCTGCCGGACAGCCCGGAGAAGGCGGTGCTGGAGACGGTGCCGAACCCGCAGGGGGACGTGCGCTACATGGTGCGCTTCGTGGCCCCGGAATTCACCTCGCTCTGCCCGCTGACCGGCCAGCCGGACTTCGCCCATCTGGTCATCGACTATGTGCCGAAGGACCGACTGGTGGAGAGCAAGTCGCTGAAGCTGTTCCTGGGCTCCTTCCGCAATCACGGCGCCTTCCACGAGGATTGCACCGTTTCCATCGCGCGCCGGCTGGTGGAGGTCATGCAGCCGGAATGGCTGCGCATCGGCGGCTACTGGTATCCGCGTGGCGGCATCCCGATCGACGTGTTCTACCAGACCGGCCCCGCGCCAGAGGGCGTGTGGATTCCCGATCAGGGTGTCCCCCCCTATCGCGGCCGGGGATGACCGAAGACCTGAAATCCCGCATCCGCGAGCAGGCGCTGGCGCTGGGCTTCGACGCCGTCGGCTTTGCTCCGGCGCAGCTCAGCAATCAGGTGCGGCAATGGCTGGCCGATTTCCTGGCCGAGGGCCGGCATGGCGATATGGGCTGGATGGTAGAGAAGGCCGACCGGCGCGGCGACCCGCAGGTGCTGTGGCCAGAGGCGCGCAGCATCGTCGTGCTGGGCATGAATTACGGTCCGGGCCGCGACCCGCTGGCGATCCTCGACCACCCGACGCGCGCCGGTATCTCCGTCTATGCCCAGGGGCGCGACTACCACGATCATGTGAAGAACCGGCTGAAGGCGCTGGCGCGCTGGATGGCGGAGGAAATCGACAGCGGCGTGAAGGTATTCGTCGATACCGCACCGGTCATGGAAAAGCCGCTGGGCCAGCAGGCAGGCCTCGGTTGGCAGGGCAAGCACACCAACCTTGTGTCGCGCGGTTTCGGCTCCTGGCTGTTCCTCGGCGAGGTCTATTCGACTCTGGACCTGGCCCCCGACACCTCCGAGATCGACCATTGCGGCAGTTGCACAAGCTGCCTTTCCGCCTGCCCGACCGACGCCTTCCCGGCGCCCTACCAGCTCGATGCGCGGCGCTGCATCTCCTATCTGACCATCGAGCATAAGGGCGTCATCGCGCGGGAATTCCGCGAGCCGATGGGCAACCGCATCTATGGCTGCGACGATTGCCTCGCCGTCTGCCCCTGGAACAAGTACGCAAAGCCGACCGGCCATGACGCCTTCCTGCCGCGCGCCGAGCTGATGGCCCCGCGCCTGGCCGACCTCGCGCAGCTCGACGATGCCGGCTTCCGCCAGCTCTTCTCCGGCTCGCCGGTGAAGCGCATCGGCCGCGACCGCTTCGTGCGCAATGTACTGATCGCGATTGGCAACAGCGGGTCACAAACGCTTGTACCAATTACGGAAAGCCTGCTTTCAGACAGCTCCCCGCTGGTGCGCGGCATGGCGGTCTGGGCGCTGTCCCGCCTGCTCGATGCCGACCGGTTCGCGGCGTTGCGCGACCGGCATCTGCCAACCGAAACGGATGAAGACGTCAGGGCGGAGTGGCTGGAAGGATAATCTCGTTCACCGCCAACCGTCATTCCCGGGCTTGTCCCGGGAATCCAGGGTTCAGCCTACTCGGGCGAGCATCCAGCAAGCGGAAGCCTGGCCCCCCGCAATAAATGCGGGGGTGACGGTCTGAGGAAACCGGAGCGAAGAAAGAAACCTGTCAGCGCCCCGTTGACTCCTCATCCTCCCGCCCCTATCTTCCCGGTCAGCGCCGATTTGAGCATCAGCTTGCGGGCGCTTTACAAATGCAGCTAAAGCGTCGGCCCCGATCCGCCCAGCTTTGGCTGCGGCGGATTTTTTTTGACGAGCATGCGGAGACGGATCATGGACGCGACCACCCTGAAGGCCCTGCAGGCGCCGCTGAAGGCGCAGTACAAGGACCAGCCGGACGCCGCGAAGATCACCCTGAAGGCCGACGGCAGGCTGGGCGAGGAAGCCATCACCTGCTCCGTCGATACCGGGCGCGCGCTGGTCGAGGCCGGGCTGCATCCGGCGACCGGCGGCGACGGCCTGTCCGCCTGCTCCGGCGACATGCTGCTCCAGGCGCTGGTGGCCTGCGCCGGCGTCACGCTGAAGGCGGTCGCTACGGCGCTGGGCATCGAGATCCGCGAAGGCACGGTGAAGGCCGAGGGCGACCTGGACTTCCGCGGCACGCTGGCGGTGGACCGCGAGGCGCCGGTCGGCTTCACCGATATCCGCCTCTCCTTCGATATCGACACCGACGCGAACGAGGAGCAGCTGGCCAGCCTGTTCAAGCTGACCGAGCGCTATTGCGTGGTGTTCCAGACCCTGAACAACAAGCCGGTGCTGGCGGTCAGCCACACGGTGAACGGCAAGGCCAAGGCCGCCTAACAACAAAATTCAACTGTGCAATTTTTCTGATTGACGGCACAGAAACTGTAGATTATAAAGACGACATAGCGCCGATTTGAGGCTCAGCTTGCGGGGCGCTTTATAAATTCTGCTAAAGAGAGCGGGCAAATCCGCCCGGCTCTGGAGCCGAGGCGGATTTTTTTCGTCCCGGAGCTGGACCAGACGGACCCCACTCTTCCGAGCCTCCTTACCTGCGCCGCTAGCGCACACGCAAGGAGAGCAAGAATGACCATCAAGATCACCCGCCGCACCTTCAAGCTCGGCAGCATCGCCGCCGCAGCCCTCGCCGTGACCGTTGGAGCAGGCGCCGCCCAGGCCGCGCCGGAGCGCATCGGCCTCGACTACGCCTATTACAATCCGGTCAGCCTGCTGCTGAAGGACAAGGGCTGGGTCGAGGAGGAGTTCAAGAAGGACGGCATCGACGTCCGCTGGGTGCTGAGCCTGGGCTCCAACAAGGCGCTGGAATTCCTGAATGGCGGCTCCATCCAGTTCGGCTCCACCGCCGGCGGCGCAGCGCTGGTCGGCAAGGCCAACGGCAACCCGATCAAGGCGATCTACATCTATTCGCGGCCGGAATGGACGGCGCTGGTCACCGGCAAGGACAGCGGCATCAAGTCTGTCGCCGACCTGAAGGGCAAGCGCGTCGCCGTGACCCGCGGTACCGACCCGCATCTGTTCCTGCTGCAGGCGCTGAACCAGGCCGGCCTGACCGAGAAGGACATCAAGCCGGTGCTGCTGCAGCACCCCGATGGCGGGCGCGCGCTGGTCAGCGGTCAGGTCGATGCCTGGGCCGGCCTCGACCCGCACATGGCCAAGCATGAGCTGCAGGAGGGTGCCCGGCTGTTCCACCGCGACCCGGCGCTGAACACCTATGGCGTGCTGAATGTCCGTGAGGATTTCGCCACGGAGAATCCGGAAATCGTCGAGCGTCTGCTGGCCATCTATGAGCGCGCCCGCAAATATTCGCTGGAGAATCCGGACGAGCTGCGCGGCTACCTCGTGAAGGCCGCCAAGGTCGAGGACGAGATCGCCAGGAAGCAGCTGGGCGAGCGCACCGACCTCACCAACCCGGTAATCGGCGAGGAGCACCGCAAGGCGCTGACAGCTGCCGGCACCGTGCTGCGCGAGATCGGCGTGCTGAAAGCCGATACCGATGTGCCGGCGCTGGTGGCCGACCTGATCGACGACCAGTACATCCAGCGCGTCAACCGGCAGCAGGCGGCGCAGCGATGACCGCCGAGGTCTATGACCGCGACACCGCGAAGGCGGCGGCTCCCTCGGGGGCCGCTGCTTCTCCGCGCAAGCGCAACCCGCTGGCGGCACTGGCCGGCACCAAGGGGCTGATCGTTCCCCTGTTGCTGCTAGCCGGCTGGGCGGCGCTGTCCTGGACCGGCGTGTTCGCGCCCAATCTGGTGCCAAGCCCGGAAGCGGTGCTGGAAGAAATCTCCGCCCTGTGGGCCAGCGGCGAGCTGACCAGCCATATCGGCGTGACGCTGACCCGCGTGCTGTTCGGCTTCCTGGCCGGCACGGCGGCGGCCACGCTGCTGGGGGCCGTCACCGGTTATTCCCGCACCGCGCGGGAGCTGCTGGACCCCACCCTGCAGGCGCTGAAGGCGGTGCCCTCGCTGGCCTGGGTGCCGCTGTTCATCCTGTGGTTCGGCATCTTCGAGGCCTCCAAGGTGACGCTGATCGCGGTCGGCGTGTTCTTCCCGATCTATCTGAACCTGGTCGAGGGCATTCAGGGCGTTGACCGCAAGCTGGTGGAGGTGGCGAAGCTGAACCGCTTCAGCCGGCTGGATCTGGTGCGCCGGGTACTGCTGCCGGCCACCCTGCCCTCCTATGTGGTCGGCCTGCGCGCCGGTCTGGCGCTGGGCTGGATGTTCGTCATCGCGGCCGAGCTGATGGGGGCGAGCGAAGGCCTCGGCTATCTGATGGTCGATGGGCAGATGACCGGCCGCCCGGCGGTGATCGTCGCCAGCCTCATCCTGTTCGCCATCGCCGGCAAGCTGACCGACGCCGTGCTGGCCGGGGCCACCCGCCCGTTCCTCGCCTGGCAGGACGGTTTCGGCGACATGAAGGGAGCGACCCATGCTCGCAATCGATAGTCTCGCCAAGCATTTCCCGAACGGCGTCATCGCGCTGAACGATGTCGATCTGGCCATTGACCAGTCGGAGATCGTCAGCCTCGTCGGCACCTCGGGCTGCGGCAAGTCCACCCTGCTGCGCATCCTGTCGGGGCTGGAAAGCGCCAGCCACGGCCGCGTCGCCATCGATGGCGATCCGGTCAGCGGCCCGCATCCGGAAATCGGCATGGTGTTCCAGGAAGCACGGCTGATGCCCTGGCTGAGTGTGGCCGACAATGTGCGCTTCGCCCTGAATGGTGAGGAGAAGGCGAGCCAGGACCGCAAGATCGCCGCCGTTCTGGCGAAGGTCGGGCTGGCCGATTTCGCCGGGGCTTATCCGCGTCAGCTGTCCGGCGGTATGGCGCAGCGCGTGGCGATTGCCCGCGCGCTGGTGCGCCGGCCCTCCATCCTACTGCTGGACGAGCCGTTCAGCGCGCTGGACAGCTTCACCCGGCTGCAACTGCAGGATCATCTGCTGGAGCTGTGGCGCGAGGAGCGCTTCACCATGGTGTTCGTCACCCACGATGTCGAGGAAGCCGTCGCGCTCAGCGACCGCATCGTGGTGATGCGCGGCAATCCCGGCCATATCCACGCTGAATTCGCGCTCGACCTGCCACGCCCGCGCCGGCGCACGGACAGCGATTTCCAGCACTGGAAGGAAAAGATCGTCCAGGCGCTGGATCTGTCGTAACCCCTTTCCATCCTCCCGGGTCCTTTCCTGCCCCGGTCCGATGCCCCCGGTTTTCATGGAGGGTTCCCGGACCGGGGCTTCTTTTTTCCTTGACCGGATAAGGCCAGATACAATTTACAGTCATGTGTGAGTGATTTTTATAATTCACAAATAAATACAGGATTATTATATGCCCGCCCCGCAATCGGTCCTTGCGCTGATCGGCAACACGCCGATGGTCGAAGTCACCCGCCTGGATACCGGCCCCTGCCGGCTGTTCCTGAAGCTGGAGAGCCAGAACCCCGGCGGATCGATCAAGGACCGCATCGGCCTCTCCATGATCGAGGCGGCGGAGCGGGAGGGAAAGATCGCGCCCGGCAAGACCACGCTGATCGAGGCGACCGCCGGCAATACCGGCCTGGGGCTGGCACTGGTCGCGGCACAGAAGGGCTACAAGCTGCTGCTCATCATCCCGGACAAGATGAGCCAGGAGAAGATCAACCATCTGCGCGCGCTGGGGGCGGAGATCGTCATGACCCGCTCCGATGTCGGGCGCGGTCATCCGGCCTATTACCAGGACATGGCGGAGCGGTTGGAGAAGGAGATTCCCGGCGGCTTCTGGGTGAACCAGTTCGCCAACCCGGCCAACCCGCTGGCGCACGAGACCGGCACCGGTCCGGAAATCTGGGCGCAGATGGATGGCGACATGGATGCGATGGTCTGCGGCGTCGGCTCCGGCGGCACGCTGTCCGGGCTGGGACGCTACTTCAAGAAGACCGCACCCCATGTCGAGATGGTGCTGGCCGACCCCAAGGGCTCGATCCTGGCCGAGGCCAGCCGGTCGGGCCATATCGGCGAGGCCGGCTCCTGGCTGGTCGAGGGCATCGGCGAGGATTTCATTCCGCCAAACTGCGACCTCGACCTGGTCGGCAGCGCCATCACCATCGATGACCGGGAGGCCTTCGCCACGGTGCGCGAGTTGCTGATGAAGGAAGGCATCCTGGCCGGCACCTCTTCGGGCACGCTGATCGCCGCCGCCCTGCGCTACTGCCGCGCCCAGACCACGCCGAAGCGTGTCGTCACCTTCGTCTGCGACAGCGGCAACAAGTACCTCTCCAAGGCCTATAATGATTTCTGGCTGCAGGATCAGGGGCTGACCGCCCGCGAAAAGACCGGCGATCTGCGCGACCTGATCGCCCGGCAGGCGGTGCGCGGCGAGGTGATCAGCGTGGAGCCGGGCGACACGCTGCTGACCGCCTATGGCCGCATGCGGCTCTACGATATCTCGCAGCTGCCGGTGCTGGCCGATGGGCGCCTTGCCGGCATCCTCGACGAAAGCGACCTGCTGCTGGCGACGCACGACAACCCGGACGGCTTCCGGCGGCCGGTGTCGGGGGCCATGACCAGCCGGCTGGAAACCGTCGCGCCCACCGCGAAAATCGCCGACCTGATGCCGATCTTCCGCAAGGACCATGTCGCCATCGTGGTCGAAGGCGAGAAATTCCTCGGCCTCATCACCAAGGTCGATCTCATCAACCATCTCCGTCAATCGGTGGCCTGAACGATGACCCAGAACAAGACCAACCGCGCCGGCTTCGGCACGCGCGCCATCCATGCCGGCCAGGAGCCGGACCCGACAACCGGCGCCATCATGGTGCCGATCTACGCCACCTCGACCTATGTGCAGCAGAGCCCCGGCGTGCATAAGGGCTACGAATATTCGCGCAGCCAGAACCCGACGCGCATGGCGCTGGAAGCCTGCGTCGCCGATCTGGAAAATGGCGAGGCGGGATTCGCCTTCGCCTCCGGCCTTGCCGCCATGGGCACGGTGCTGGAGCTGCTGGACAGCGGCAGCCATGTCATCGCCATGGACGATCTCTATGGCGGCTCCTACCGGCTGTTCGAGAATGTGCGCAAGCGCTCGGCCGGGCTGGAATTCTCCTTCGTCGACCTGTCCGACCCGGCGGCGCTGGAAGCCGCAATCCGGCCGAACACCAAGATGGTCTGGGTCGAAAGCCCGACCAACCCGATGCTGCGGCTGGCGGATTTCCAGGCGATTGCCACCATGGCGAAGAAGCACGGCCTCATCGCGGTGGCCGACAACACCTTCGCCTCGCCCTATGTGCAGAAACCGCTGGATCACGGTTTCGACATCGTCATCCATTCGATGACCAAGTATCTGAATGGCCATTCCGACATGGTGGGCGGCGTCGCCGTAGTACGCGAGGGCAGCCCGCACCGCCAGCCTCTGGCCTATCTGCAGAACGCCATCGGCTCGGTTGCCGGACCATTCGACAGCTTCCTGGCACTGCGCGGGCTGAAGACGCTGCATCTGCGCATGGAGCGGCACTGCGCCAACGCGCTGGCCATCGCGCAATGGCTGGAGGCCCACCCGAAGATCGAGAAGGTGGTCTATCCCGGTCTTGCCAGCCATCCGCAGCACGAGTTGGCGAAGCGGCAGATGATCGGCGGCTTTGGCGGCATCGTCACCGCCGTCATCAAGGGCGGGCTCGACGAGAGCCGGCGCTTCCTGGAGCGCACCAAGCTGTTCGCCCTGGCCGAGAGCCTGGGCGGTGTTGAAAGCCTGATCGAGCATCCGGCGATCATGACGCATGCCTCGATCCCGCCGGACATCCGCGCTGAACTCGGCATTTCCGACGGGCTGGTGCGGCTCTCCGTCGGCGTCGAGGATCTGACCGACCTGCTCGCCGATCTGGAAAACGCGCTGGCTTAGGAAGGACGTCTTTCTCCACCCGTCACCCCCGCACTCGTTGCGGGGGTCCAGGTTTCCGCTTGCTGGATCATCTGTCGAGCGGGCTGAACCCTGGATTCCCGGCACAAGGCCGGGAATGACAGCCAGTGCGTAGTGGCGACAGACTATGGGGGTCCTGCCCCCTCACCCGGCTCGCTGGCGCTCACCACCCTCTCCCGCAAGGGGGAGAGAGTTTTAATCGCGTTCTCATTTTCTCTTTCCCTCTCCCCCGGAGGGAGAGGGTTACGAAGCCTTGTGAGCGAAGCGAACTAGGCGCAGCTGGGTGAGGGGGATTGGAGGGATACCTGTTCGCCCCCCTCTCCGCCCGGAACAGGGCAGGCGCGCGGAGATGATGGTTGCGCGCAAGGCAAAGCGGGTTCTTACTGAAAAAAACGCCCGCATTCTCAAGATTCAACGCCAATGCCGCCTTCTTCCACCAGCCGCACGCAAGCCGTCTGGGTCGCCCTGTCGCCGCTGCTCTTCACCTTCCTGTGGAGCACCGGCTTCGTCGGCGCGAAATTCGGCCTGCCCTATGCCGAGCCGCTGACCTACCTGCTGCTGCGCTTCCTGCTGGCGGCGGCGCTGCTGGTGCCGATTGCCCTGATGCTGAAGATCAGCTGGCCGAAACCGCATGAGATCAAGCATGTAGCCCTAGTCGGGCTGCTGGTGCAGGGCGTCTATCTGGGCGGCGTGTTCATCGCCATCCATCATGGCGTGCAGGCCGGCGTCGCGGCGCTGATCGTCAGCGCGCAGCCGATTCTGACGGCCGCCCTGGCCGGCCCGATGCTGGGCGAGAAGGTCACCCGCCGGCAATGGCTGGGCCTGTTGTTCGGCCTGGCCGGTGTCGCCGCCGTGATCGTGGAGAAGATCGACACCGCCAGCGCCAGCGCCGCCTGGGCAACGCTCTATACGGTCGCCAGCCTGCTCGGCATCACGCTGGGCACGCTGTACCAGAAGAAATACTGCCACGGGGTCGATGTGGTGGGCGGCAATTGCGTGCAGTTCATCACCGTCATCTTCGCCTTCGGGCTGTGTGCGCTGCTGTTCGAGACGAATGTGGTGCACTGGACCGGCGAGTTCGTCTTCGCCCTGGTCTGGCAGTCGGTCATCCTGTCCATCGGTGCCACCACCCTGCTCTATGTGCTCATCAAGCGCGGGGCGGCCTCGCAGGTCGCCAGCCTGTTCTACCTGGTGCCGCCCTTCACCGCGATCCTGGCCTGGCTGATGTTCGGCGAGACCTTCGGCATCTCCGCCATCATCGGCATGGTGCTGGTTGCCGTCGGCATTATCCTGATCCGCACCAATGGCAGCGGCAGGAGGCGCCCGGCATGAGCGACGTGCAGCAGCCCGGCGACCAACCGCGGCAGCCCTCCTCCCCGGAGACCCGCAAGCGCGCCTTCAAGCTGCTGTTCTTCAGCCTGACCTGCCTTGGCATGGGCCAGTCGCTGATGTTCGCCAACCTGCCGCCGATTGCCCGCGAGCTTGGATTCTCCGAGTTCCATGTCGGCGCGATCTTCATGGTCTCCGCCATCTTCTGGGTGTTCTGCGCGCCGATGCTGGGCCGCCGCAGCGACATCTGGGGCCGCCGTCCGGTCATTCTGGTCGGGCTGGTCGCCTATGCCGTCTCGACAGCCGCCTTCGGCTTCATCATCCAGATGGCGCTGTGGGGCTGGCTGACCGTCATTCCCGCCGTCGTGCTGCTGGTGCTGGCGCGCATTCTCTATGGCGCGCTGGGGGCCGGCACTATCGCCGCCGGCCAGGCCTACGTCGCCGACCGTACCAGCCGGGCGGAGCGCGTGCGCGCCGTCGCCGGCATGAATGCCGGCTTCAGCCTGGGCGTCACAATCGGCCCCGGCGTGGGGGCGGCGCTGGTGGTGTTCGGCCTGCTGATGCCGTTCTACGGCATCGCCCTGCTGGCGCTGGTCAGCGCCGTATCGCTCTATCTGATGCTGCCCGAGCAGACCCCGCCCAAGGGCCAGACGATGCGGCCCCGGCTCAGCCCGTTCGACCGGCGTGTGTGGCCCTTTCTGCTGGCCAGCATCATGATCACCACGGTGCAGGCGCTGACGATCCAGACCGCCGCCTTCTATTTCATGGATGTGCTGGGGCTGGCCGCCGCCGAGACGGTGCAGTATGTCGGCGTCGGGCTGATGGCATCCGCCATGGCCGCCGTGCTGGCGCAGCTTGCCATCATCCCGCGCCTGAACCCCTCGGCGCAGTTCCTGATGCGCATCGGCTGCGTCATTGGCATCGCCGCCTACACCATCTTCCTGCTGGCCGACAGCTATGGCCCGCTGGTGTTCGCGCTGGTCGTCTCCGGCCTCGCCTTCGGCCTCGCCCGCCCCGGCATCGCCGCCGCCGCCTCGCTGTCGGTCAGGCAGGACGAGCAGGGATCGGTGGCCGGTCTGGTCGGCGCGACGGGGGCGGCCGGGCATGTGATCTCGCCAATCTTCGCCATGCCGCTCTACAAGCTGGACCCCAGCCTGCCCTACCTCGCAGGCGTGATCCTGTTCGTGATGTTCGGCCTGATGGTCATGCTGAACGGTACCATCCGGCGCGCCGGCCGCAGCCTCGCCGAGGAGGGCCAGGGCGGCCCCGACAGCCCGACCAGCCTGTAGCAGGAAAGAAGTGCCCCGGCACTTAACGAGCGTATCTCAGTTTGAATTCCGGCTTCCCGAATGGAATGCGGTCCGCCCGGAAGCGAGCTGCCAACAACCACTTCGCGCCCTCATTTCGGCCGCTCGATTGACCCTTGAGACTTCCCGTAAGCCGACATTACTTATGAGGTAGCCAAGCGTCAGCCGATTACTTCGGCGTGTATATTCGAATCCCACGCGGTCCGCCAAATGCCGCCAACTGCCCTCTATAGCGCGATATTGCCGTCGGTCACCGTACTTGCACCAAGCGCCCCTGAGAACCGCCGATTCGACGCTATGGTCCGACTATCTGTGCTCAGCACCATCGACCGGCGCAGCGTTATTGTGGCCACCATGGCTTCTTTTGGTCATTCGCGTCCGGCTCACGCGCAGGCAGTGTCAAGCCCAAGGCGGAGGTAGCTCTAGGCCGCCGGCCTCGCACCGCGTCGCCGTCCGCCTTCCTCGCACGATGAGACGATTCTAGTCGCCTAGGCCAGCCTTTTGGACGGATGTGCAACAATCCAGGACCACCGAATATTTAATGTCCCTGACCGTGAGCATTCCTTCGGATCATGCCACATCCAAGGGCGGAGCCTGGAACTCGTTGGGTGATTGTGCCGATCGGCGGAGACTATTTGTCATGTCGGCCGGTTGCTTCGAACGCCGCGATCAAGGCGTCGATCACCGCCTGAAGTCTGGGCTCCATATCCAGCCCGGCCACGACAGCCTGCTCCACATGAGCGGGATGGACGAACACGGTGACCGCGTCGCGCACCACACCCGCAGAGGTGTCGAGGTCACGGATGCGGAACTCACCCCCCGCGATCCCGTCCTCCAACACCTGGCGGACGAGCCCGGTCATGCGTCGCGCATAGTCGGTGACAAGGTCCGGGCGTTCGGCCACGATCCGGCGGTAGAGGCCGTGGATCTCCGGGTCCTCGCCGAGTTTGGCGCGTTTGCTGCGGTGGAGCGCCAGGACGAGGCCGCGCAGCCGCTCTGCCGCAGGACCCTCGGCCTTCGCGAAGCGCGCCGCCAGTTCGGCTTCCTCGGCCATCGTCCGCGCAGCAAGGGCGTCGAAGATATCCGCCTTCGACCGGAAGTGCCGGTAGATCGCCGAATGCGACAGGCCCATGGCCTTGGCGATATCGACCACGTTGGTCTTGGCCTCACCAAAGCGACGGACCTGCTCGGCAGCCGTGTCGAGAATGCGGTCGCGATGATCGGGCGCGTCGGTTGTCATGCGCAGCTTCTACCGGACAGATGGAAGTATTGCAACAAGTAACATATTACATAATATGTATTGTGTAATATGGTTTCGTGTGACACGTTGGGACAAACCCCACCTTAGGAGAGTCCCATGAGCCACTATCCTCACCAAAGTCCGGCCCGCTTGGCCCTCGTCACTGGAGGCTCTGGTTTCGTCGGCGGACATCTCATCCGCCGCCTGCTTGCCGATGGCTGGCGCGTCCGCGCGCTTGGGCGCAGCGTCGAAGCGCTGGCGGGCGTTCAGGTGCTCGACGCCGAACCGGTCGCGGGCGACCTTTCGGACCGTGCCGCGCTGACCCGTGCGATGGAGGGTGTCGAGGTCGTGTTCCACGTCGCGGCGCATTTCAAGCTTTGGGGGCCGATGTCCCTGTTCCGCCGGATCAATGTCGAAGGCACCCGCAATGTTGTCGAGGCTGCCGATCGGGCCGGCGTGCGCCGCGTCGTCTATGTCAGCGCCGCCGCCGTCGTCATGGGCCGCCCCGAACCGATGCGTGGCGTGACCGAGGACATGCCCCTGCACAAGATGCCGTTTGCCCCTTACTCCACATCCAAGGCCGAAGCGGAGGAAGTGCTACTCGCTGCGAACGGCCGCCGCGCGGGCTTCTCCATCGTGGCCATCCGCCCGCCTTTCATCTGGGGCCCGGATATGCCGGCGCTCGACCACATGGTCGAGACCGTACGCGCCGGGCATTTCCAATGGGTCGCGGGCGGCGGACAGGCGCTTTCCACCTGCCATGTCGAGAACCTTTGCCACGCGCTGATCCTCGCCGCCGATCACGGATCAGGCGGGCAAGCTTGGTTCGTGAGCGACGGCGAGGACACGACTCTGAAGTCCTTCCTGACGCGCCTGCTCGGCAGCCGCGGCGTGACGCCCAAGGATCGCTCTGTGTCCTTCGGTGTCGCCTGGACGATGGCCGGCTTGATGGACACAGTCTGGCGGATATTCCGCCGCAAGGGCGAGCCGCCGATCACCCGGCAGATGCTGCGGCTGATCGGCAAGGATTTCACCATCGACATTCGCCGTGCGCGCAATGACCTCGGCTACGCTCCAGTGACTTCGCCGGCCGATGGCATGCGCCGCATGCGGGCCGGCGAGGCAACTCCGGCTTACACGGCCGTCGATGGCCATCTATGACGTCTCGCGGCCCCGTCATGAGGCTTGCGGCAACCCTTGCGGGCGCCGACGGTGCAACCTTCTTCCGGGCGTGGCTGTCGCGCCCATTCGCTATTGCCGCCCGTCCGCTTCCGGCCCCCCAAGGCTGCGCGCGCTGGTCGATCACCTGCAGCGCTTCCGGTGGAAGGGCGGTCAGTCGCGTAAACGCAAGACGCCTCGCGGGAGTGGCGGATATCGCTTGGGTGCCATTGAGAATCTTTATTTCTATAATTCTGGAAATACCGTTGACGGCAAGACTGCCGGCGCGCATAGTGTCCCTATGACCGATGACCTTGAAACCGCCGCCGCCCGGCTTGAGGCGCTTGGAAACCCGTCCCGCCTGCGGATCTTCCGCACGCTGGTGCGGGCTGGCGACCCCGGCCTTTCGGTTGGCCAGATACAGGAGAAGCTGGGCCTGCCGGCCTCCACCCTGTCGCATCATCTGCACCGGCTGCTGATCGCCGGGCTGGTGACGCAGGAGCGGGCGGGGACCACGCTGATCTGCCGCGCCGATTTCACCGTCATGCAGGGGTTGATCGGCTATCTCGCCGACGAGTGCTGCAAGGATGTCGGCATCACCTGCGGGAAGGAGGATGCGGCATGATGCAGCGTTCTCGTTCGGCTCATTATTTCGATAATTCCGGAAATATAGTGAAATTTCCGGCCCGACCTGCCGTAGGCAAGCCTTTAGCTGTTCTCCTGTCCTGGCAGGAACCGCTGTGCCTGGCCTCGTTGCCTGCCCTCTGGCGGCACTGGCGGCGGGAGCGCCGCGACTGGCAAGCGCTGCGACAGATGGATGCGGCCGCGCTGGCGGATATCGGCCTGTCGCCTCTGTTGCTGCGTGAGGCCGGACCGCCTTCGCTTGTCCGGTTGCTCGCAACCTATCTGCGGCAACGCCGCCCGTTGATTTTCCGCTCGGAAAGGAGCCGTCATGTCTGTTGCTGAAGCCCTCCGCGCTGCCCGGCTGCCGAAGCCGGACGGGGCGGTGGTTGCCTTAACCGTCACCCTGCTGGCGCTAGCCCTGTTCGCGAATGAACAGCTTGCCGCCAGCATCGACTTCACCCTGAGTTCCCTTCTCGGCGTCTTGCCCTTCCTGCTGGTCTCGGTGGCGCTGGCCGCCGGTGCCAAGGCCAGCGGGGCGGATGCGCTGATCGCCCGTGCCTTTGTCGGGCGCGAAGTGCAGATGGTCGCTTTTGCCGCACTGATCGGCGCGCTGTCGCCCTTCTGCTCCTGCGGCGTCATCCCGGTCATCGCGGCATTGCTGTCGATGGGCGTGCCGCTGGCGCCGGTGATGGCGTTCTGGCTGGCCTCGCCGATCATGGACCCGACCATGTTCGTGCTGACCCTGGGCACGCTGGGTCTCGATTTCGCACTAGCCAAGACGGCGGCGGCCATCGGCGTCGGCCTGCTGGGCGGCTATGGCACCTATGCGCTGACCCGGGCCGGCGCGCTGGCCGATCCACTGCGTGAAGGCATCGGCAATGGCGGCTGCGGCGCGGCGTCGATCCGCAGCCACAAACCGGTGGTCTGGCGCTTCTGGAAAGACGACGCAAGGCTGGCCAAATTCAGCCGCGCTTCCTTCGACACGCTGCTGTTCCTCGGCAAGTGGTTGGCGCTCGCCTTCCTGCTGGAATCCCTGATGCTGGCCTATGTCCCGGCGGAGGCGGTGCGCGGCCTGGTCGGCGATGGCGGATTCCTGTCGATCCTGGTGGCGACGCTTGTGGGCGTGCCGGCCTACCTCAACGGCTATGCCGCGCTGCCGCTGGTCGGCGGCTTCATCCAGCAGGGCATGGCGCCGGGTGCTGGCATGGCCTTCCTGGTTGCTGGCGGCATCACCTCCATCCCGGCGGCGATTGCGGTATGGGCGCTGGCGAAGAAGCAGGTCTTCGCGCTCTATATCCTGTTTGCGCTCGCCGGCTCGCTGCTCAGCGGCGTGCTGTTCCAGCTCGCAGTGCGAGCGTGACGCTGATCGTGACCGTCCAGTTGCAGGACCGGGCCGCCGATCATGGCGCGCTCGGCCTGCTGGTTCCTTGCGGAATCTCGACGAATCGCCAGCGCCTCCTTTCTTTCGAGCCGCCGCAGGGCAGCAGGATTCGCCTGCTGCCCGACAGGGACAGCGACCAGATGGTGGCATTTGTGGAAGCACCGTCAGCAGACAGGCTGACCCTGCGCTACGGTTTCGCGGCGGAGACTGGCGGCCTGTCGGAACAGGCTTTTCTTTCCACCGAGAACCGATGGAGCCGGGCGGCGCGTGCGCTGGCGGCGGAGGCCGAGACTATTGCCCTTGCGGCCGGCTACGGGCGCGCCGGCATCCAGGCCCTCGTCGAGGCCACGGCCGCGAAGTTCCGCTATGGCCATCCGGCGGAGAAATACTATGACGGTCAGGATGCCATACCGCATCTCGGCTGCGGCCTGACCGAAGGCAGCTGCGTCGATATCAATGCCTATCTGATGGCCGCGCTGCGCAGCGCTGGTTACGAGGCCGCCTATATCGCCGGCTATTTCTTTCCCCGGGAACGGGACGGCCTCACCAACGACATGCATTGCTGGGTCGCAACCCGCCATGAGGGCGAGATACTGGAATGGGATATCGCCCATCACATGAAGATAGGCGAGGCACGCATCGCCGCCGCCTATAATCCCAAACCGGGCGAGCGTTGGGCTGTCGGGTACGGGCTTGGCCACCGCTTCCAGCTCGATGACAGGGAAGTCGAGATGAAGCTGCTAGCTGAACCGATGTGGCTGCTGCCCGATGGCCATCTGGCGGATGCGATGCTGGAAATCCGCGTTTCATGACAGCGGGCAGCGGCCATTCCTCTCGCTGTTTCCGATCAGGGCGGAGGGGCTGCTAGCAACAAAAAGAACGGGCGCCCGAAGGCGCCCGTAGAGTTTTGCTCCCGTCTGCGGGGGCCGTCAGGCCTTATACTCCTTAGACTTGAAGGTCAGATGCGCAACCGATTTCGGGGCGTCGGAAATCTTGCGGATATTGCCCCAGGTCTGCTTGTAGTTCGGGATCACAAACTCGTTCACCCCCGCATTCACCACATTTCCCTGCACGCCGGAGGGATAGGCGAACAGCATGAAGGTGTGGCCCGGCTTCGCTTCCGGTGTCGGATAGGCCATTGCCTGGGTGGAGCCGGAGTCATTGTACACCTCCACCAGATCGCCTTCCTTCACGCCCAGCTTCGCCATGTCGGCCGGGTTCATCTCGATGAAGGGGAAGGGCCAGCGGTCCATCACCAGCTCGTTCTGGACGTCCAGATAGGCGGACTGCCAGACGATGTTGGCGCGGCCATTGTTGATGAGGAAGGGATAGGCATCCTTCTGAGCCTGTTTGCCCTCGGCCTGCAAGCCACGCCATTTGGTTTCCATGAACTGCGCCTTGCCGTCGGGCCGGGAAAACTTGCCGTCGGCATAGAGGCGTTTGGTGCCGACGATCCGGCCATCCTTGAAATCCACCGCCGGCTCCTGAAAGCCGTTGGTGCCCATGGCGCGCAGCCTTTCGTAGGTGACGTGCTTCCCGCCATGCGCGGTGGCGTGGTAGCCGTCCATGAAGGCGTCCTCCTCGGTCTTCCAGTCGAAGCCCTTGAACTGCTTGGCATAGTCGGCCATGCCGCTGGCGGCCAGAACGCGCTCCATATGGTTGGCCAGTCGGGCGGCGATCAGGCAGTCCGGCATCGCCTCGCCCGGCGGGTCCATGTAGCGCTCGGTCAGCCGCATGCGCCGCTCGCCATTCATCGAGGTAAGGTTCATCTCGCCCGAGGTCGCGGCCGGCAGCATTACATGGCAGGCTTGGCCGATCTGCGTCGGCACGATATCGACATCGACGGCGAACAGCCCGCCCTGGCGGATGGCGCCCATGATCGCTTCCACCATCGCCTCGCGGTCGCCATAGGGCACCGCGTTCATCGCATCCTTCACCATGTCGGTGCGGCGCTTGTAGACCCGCTTGAACTCGTGCGCGTTCAGCGTGGTCTTGTAATGGTCGCAGCCCCAGATGTGATGGACGCCGCCTTTGCCTTCGATCAGCAGCCGGTCGACATAGGCGGCTGGGCGGCCGACATGACCATCGGCAGGCCGGGCATAGCCTTCCTGATGCCCGCCCATGCGCACGCAGCCGCCGCCGGGACGGCCGATATTGCCGGTCGCCAGAGCAAGGTTCGCCAGCGCGCCGTTGGTGCGGTAATTGTCGTTGCCCCAGATCAGCCCCTTCTCGTAGGCGAACATGGCGCGCCGGCGCTTGCCTTCCTTCGGTTCGGCGATCCAGCGTGCCGATTGCCGGATCTGCTCGACGCTGAGGCCGGTGATCCGCGCTGCTTCCTCCAGGCTGGTCCTGTTCGCCGCAAGCGCCTTGTCCCAGTCGATGGTCGAGGCGGCGATGAAGTCGCGGTCGATCCAGCCCTGCTCGGCGATATAAGTCAGCCACGCGTTGAACAGCACCAGATCGGTGCCGGACTCGATGGCGAGGTGCATGACATTGTCCTTGCCGGCCTCGACCTCGCAGGCATTCACCGTCACGGTGCGGCGCGGATCGACGATGATCGCGCGCGCGGCGGCATGGGCTTCGCCCGGCAGCTGCTCGCGCTTCTTGCCGAGCGAGGAGCCGCGCAGGTTTGGCACCCAGTGATTGAGGAAGTAGTTGGTCTGGGTTTCCAGCGCATTGGTGCCGACAGCGACGATGGTGTCCGCTAGCTCCGCATCCTCATAGCAATTGTTCAGCTCGCCGACGCCCATGTCGCGGGTGGCATGGACCTCGGAGTTATAGGCCGGGCGATTATGGATGCGGATGTTCTTCACCTTCATCGCGCCGAAATACAGCTTGCCGGTGCCCCAGGTATTCTCGTAGCCGCCGCCGGCGCCGCCATGGTCGAAGGCGGAGACGAACAACCCGTCCTCGCCCTGTTCCTTGATGACGGCGGCGGTGACCCGCGCGACCAGGTCCAGCGCATCGTCCCAGGAGGTCGGCTGCATCTGGCCGTAGCGCCAGACCAGCGGATCGGTCAGGCGCTGCTGCTGGGTCGAGCGCGCCTCGGAGAAGGTCATCTCCGCCATGCGCGCGCCGCGGATCGAGCCCAGGCCTGAATTCACCACGCAGCCCTTGTCCGGCTTGATCACCAGATGCACGTCGCGGCCGTTCTGCTTCACGATATTGTACATCGAAGGGGCGTACCAGGCCTCGGCCTCGGCGAATTGCGGCTTCGAGAGATCGACGCCGAACTTGTTCCTGTCGGGCTGAGTGCCGCCCTGGCGGTTCACGTCCCAGCTATAGGCCTTGTAGCCACAGCCGACGATGCAGTAGTGGCAGACGACGTTGTGTTCCTTGGCGTCGGCCGGGACGATCGGCAGGCGATCGATATTGCGCTTGTAAGCCATGATGGTTCCTCCCGGTCAGAGCACGTTGCTGAGGCGGCCATAGAGCAACTCGTCCACGCCATCGGCATAGATGTCGCCCTTGGAATCGACCCGCAGGAAATATTGCGGCAGGTTCTGCGTCGCCTGCCCCCAGACCTGCTGGCCGCCCTTCTCGCAATCGAAGCGCGAGTAATGGCCGGGGCAGTTCAGCGTGCGATCCGCGGCGTTGTAGGACATCGGGAAGCCCTTATGCGGGCAGACGGTCGAAAAGCCGACAATGTCGCCATCGGGGCCGGCACCGCCCTCGACGGGCTTGCCCAGCTTCAGCAGCACGCCCGGCGCGTCGGTGTCCGGATAGGCGACATCCAGCGGCTCGTTCGGCTTCAGGTCCTTGATGTTGGCCAGCCGGTTGGACGGGTATTCCACCCGCGCCATGGCGGGTGCGGCCTTCGTTGGCGTGGCGGCAACGGTCGCTGCCGCGACCCCCGCGCCCGCCATGGCACTGCCGCGCAGGAACTGGCGCCGGCCGACATCGACCAGCATGGTGCATCGCTTCATGATTATCCTCCCCCTGGTGAACAAACTCCTGAACAAGGGGGAGCAAGGCCGGTGCCATGACGCACTGCACACGCCAGGCCCGCGACGCGCGGGATACAGCCTTCGCAGTTGCGGCGGCGCGTTCGGATAACCGGAATCTGCCGGGGGAGTGTTCGGATTTCCGAACGCCGGTCAGTCGGTAAGACCGGCGGTCAGGCCATAGCGCCGCAGCTTTTCCCACAAGGTCGTGCGCGACACGCCCAGCAGCCGGGCCGCCGCCTGCATCTGGCCCTGGGTTTCGGCCAGCGCACGCTCGATCTGCCGGCGTTCCGCCGCCTCGCGGACCTCGGCAAGGCTGGCGATGGCCGCCGTTTCGTCGCTGGCGCCGCGATATTCCGGGAACAGGTCGGCGGGCATCAGCATGTCGCCCAGCGCCAGGGCGACGCCGCGTTCCACGCGGTTGCGCAACTCGCGCACATTGCCAGGCCAGTCATGCGCCAGCGCCACCTCCTCGGTCAGCGAGCCGATGCCGCGCAACTCCACCCCCATGCTGGCCGTGAACTCCGCGAAAAAACGCTGCATCAGCCAGCTAATATCCTCAGGCCGATCCCGCAGCGGCGGTACCTCGATGCTGACCACATTGATGCGATAGTACAGGTCCTCTCGGAACCTGCCATCCCGCACCGCCTGATACAGGTCGGCATTGGTCGCGCAGATCAGGCGCGCCTCAAAGGCAAGGCTTGCTCTCCGCCCAGCCGGGTGAAGCGGCGTTCCTCCAGGATGCGCAGCAGCTTGGCCTGCAAGGGCAGGGGCAGGTCGCCGATCTCGTCGAGGAACAGGATGCCGTCACGGGCCCGCTCCGCATATCCCTGATGCCGGCCACTGGCGCCCGTGAAGGCGCCACGCTCATGCCCGAAAATCTCGCTTTCCAGCAGGTTGTCCGGGATCGCCGCGCAGTTCACCGCCATGAAGGGCGCGTCTTTCCGCGGGCTGTTGGTGTGCAGGAAGCGGGCACAGACCTCCTTGCCAGCCCCCGTTTCCCCGGCGATCAGCACGCTGCTCGGGCGCTGCGCCAGCCGGCGCAGCAAGGCTTCCAGTTCCAGCATGGGCCGGGAAATGCCGAGTACGCCCTCGGCCTGATCGCGCTGGCCGCTATCCAGCAACTGCCGCGTCCGGTTGAGGAAATCCTCCATCGCAAAAGGCTTGGTCAGGTAATCCCCGGCGCCGGCCCGCATCAGCCCCACCGCCTGATCGATATCGCCATAGGCGGTGATGAACAGGAACGGTGCCTTGCCGCCGGCATTGCAGGCGGTCTTGAAGACCGTCTGGCCGTCGGCATCGGGGAGCCGAATATCGCACACCACCAGGTCCGGCCGCAGGGTCTCGATCTCGCCAATGGCCGAGGCGCCATCTTGCCACCAGTGCACGGCATAGCCTTCCAGCGTCAGGCTCTGAACCAGGGATTCGCCCATGATGGCGTCATCCTCGACGATGCCGATCAGCGGCGGTTCAGGCGACATGGCGCAGCTCCCCTTCGCGCAGCGGCAGGATGATGCGGATCGTGGCGCCGCCTGCCGGGTGGTTCTCTGCCTCGACATGACCGCCGCTGCCGGCCGCAAGGCGCTGGATCATCCACAGGCCGAGGCCGCTGGCCTCACGGATCGGCATGTTCTGCGGCGAGGCCTGACGTAGATATTCGAGCGCCCAGGCCGGCAGTCCGGGACCGCTGTCAGTGACGGTCACACGCAGATGCCGTTCATCGCAGATTGCCGTGAAGCCAATCTCGCCGCCATCCGGCGTCGCAGTGCAGGCATTCAGCAACAGGTTAAGGGCGATCTGGCGGATCGCGCTGCGCGAGACAGGCAGGCTGTCCGGAATGGTGTTGTGCCAGCCGACGATGAGCTGCTTGCGCCGGGTTTCCGGCGAGACCAGCAGGCGCAGATCCTCGAAATCGGCATGCCGCAAAGGCTCCGTCTCCGCGCCGGAACGGTAGGTGACCAGGGCGGCCCGGACGACATCACGGATACCGGCCAGCCCACGCTCCAGCAGGCTGATCGAGGTCGCCCGAACGGCCTCCTGCTGGCCGTGGCGTTTCAGCGCATCCAGGGCGTTGAACATACCGCCCAGCGGGTTGTTGATCTCATGCGCCATGCCCGAGGCCAGCCGCCCGAGGCTCGACAGTTTTTCCTCCTGGGTCAGCCGCGCCGAGAGCGCCTGCCGTTCGTTCACCGCTTCGACAAGGCTGTTGTAGCGACGGAACAGCGCCTGAAAATCGCCGCCCTGGGCGCGCACCTCGCGCTCGGGGATCGGCACCATGCGGCCTTCCGAACCATAACCGATGCGCTCGGTCAGCAGCTGTACCGGGCGGACCATGCGGCGTACCAGCAGATAACCCAGGGCTGCCAGTCCCAAGGCCAGCAAGCTGTTGCCAAGGATCAGGGTGGCCATCACTTCCTGCCGCTCGGCGATCAGCGTGCGTACATCGAACACGGCATAGATCGTGCCGAGTTGCCGTGACTGGTAGGTCAGCGGGCGCTGCGAATAGGCACGCTCGCCATCGGCTTCCAGCGCCAGCGACGGTCGGGTGCCGAAGGGACGCAGTTGACCGGCCGACAACTGGCTGCGTGTCGGATAGCGCTGCGGGTCCGTGGCGGCAATGATCTGGCCATCGCTGTCGACGACGATGGTGGTCAGCACGTCGAGGCCAGCATAGAGATGGCGGGCCCGATCCAGGGAATCGAAAACTTCCCAGACATCCTCGCGCAGCACATGCGGCAGGATGGCGGAGGAAAGGCTGTCCAGATACGCCCCTGTCAGTTCCTCCAGATGCCGTTTCTGGGTGTCTGCCAGCCTGTCCAGCACCCGGTCCGATACCAGCAGGCTGACCGCCAGCATCAGCACCGCCACCAGCAGCGGCACCTTCAGCGTCAGCGGCCACGCGCCGGACCGCCAGGAAGGTAGCCTCGCACCGGTCATCCCAGCCTCCCGACCAGCGCCACCTTGGCGGCGATACGGTCGAAAAGGGCCGGCTCCGCAGCCTGGAAGCCGTCCAGCCGCAGCATCGCCAGTACGGCACGGCCATCCTCGTCCTGCGCCATGTCGAGCAGCGCGCGGCGGGCCGCAATCAGTTCCGGACTGTCCGCCTTCTCCTTCAGCGCGGCGACCGGCGGGAAGCCAAGCAGCTCCGACTGGCGAACAATGCGCGTGCCGCGCGTCAGGGCGGGTTCGGTTTCGCTCAGCACATCCCAGACATAGCCGTCGACGCTGCCACTCTGGGCCAGACCGGTGGAAACCGCGCGTACCACGTTGCGATGGCCATAGGTGAAGAAACTGTGCGCGAAGAACGAATCGGGCCTGTGCCCCGATTCGGTGATCAGCGCCCGTGTCACCAGATAGCCGGAATTGCTGTCCGGGTCGGAATAGGCATGGGTATCGCCGGCCAATTGCTCGAATCCCGTGACCTCCCGTTCGGCGCCGCAGATGAGGTAGGAGCGGTAGAGCGGCTGGCCCTTCCAGACCGGCACAGCCACAAGGTCCAGCGCATCGCGATGCACGGCATAGGGAAAGCCGCAGATCCAGGCGAGATCGATCTGACCGGCCAGCAGCAGCGAGGTGATCTCCTGATAGGAACGCCGGGTGACCAGCTGTACGGGGTGGCCCGTGGCTTTCTCAAGATAGGCCTGCAGCTGTTCGAGCAGGAGTAGGTCGTTGGTCAGAAAGACCGGGGTAAGGCCAAAGCGGATGGGCTGGCGCGGTGCCATTCCCGCATCGGCGGCGTGGCTAGCGGAAGGCAACAGCAAAGATGCGGCGGCAAGGGTCGCCGCTGTCAGGAACTCCCGTCGCTCGGTGCGCCACCCTGTTGCGGCCGGCGACGGCTTTCGCCCGTCACGGCGCATGGCGTTCCCCCTGGCTGTTCTGTGTTTTGTTCAGCCTAGCCTACTTCCAAGACAGGGGTAAGCAGAACAAGTGTAAACGGCATAGGCAATTCGCCAGCTACTGCGGCCATCAGAAATTATCGGCCAGTCCAGTTCGAACTGATGAGCGATGCGCGCGCCAGCCTGCTCGCCTGGCTCGAGCGGCGTGGACATCGAAGATGCGCTTGCCCTCTCCGAGGGTACAGAAATCTGACGGCGACGGTGGCCCTTCATAGTCACCTGAGGGGCCGCCATCGGCCGACTATCGCAACGGCCGCTTATTGAGTTCCGGCGCCGGGAGCAGACAGACCGCTCCCGGCCCGACGTGGTAATTGCCAGCTTGAAGCAGCAATGGTTGAAATGAGTTCGAGAGCTGAGATTCAAACTGAGACACTACCGGCGAACGCCATCGCTTGACAGCCGGAAGCACGGGCCCTATACGAAGGCCCTCCGCCGCCAGACGGCGGGCCTAACGGGCGGTTAGCTCAGCGGGAGAGCACACGCTTCACACGCGTGGGGTCACTGGTTCAATCCCAGTACCGCCCACCATTCCCCCCTCTGGAATATCAATCAGGTACGCTGCACGATGCAGCCATACCAGCCGAGGCCGGCATAGGTCTCATAGCCTGGCGTCAGCGCAAAGCCGACCCGGCCGCCGGCATCGTCGCGGTAATGGCCGCTGCGCGCCGATCCGGTGTTCAGCCGCAGCGTCTCGCTCAGGATGCCCTTGCCATCCGAGGAGGCGATCACCCGGAAGCGGTTATCCAGCAGCAGGACGCGGGTATTCTCCGCCTCTTCCGGCGTCAGCCGCACGCCCTTCACGATGGCCTCGGCCTGTGGTCCCCAGTCGAAATGGATGCCCAGCACGCCCAGCACCTTGCCGCGCGCCTCCCCGCCCTCGCGGATCGCCGCCGAATAGGTCGCCACCGGCTTGTTGCCCAGCTGCGGCGATGATGCGATATCGGCAACCGCGTAATCGTCGCCCGTGGCGGTGTTCAGCGCGTCCCGGAACCAGGCCTCGCGCGACACGTCGGCGCCTTTCACGTTGTAGGCATCGGGGCGGCCATTGGCGATCACCTTGCCGTTCATGTCGGCGATCCACAGGTCGAGATAGACCGTATAGGCCGACAGGATGACGCCCAGCCGCTTCGACGCATAGGCGCAGGCCGTCGCTGACGGATCGACGGCGCAATCGACCACCGCGCTGTCGGTCGCCCACCAGCGCACGTCGCAGGTACGTTCGTAGAGATTGCGGTCGATCAGCTCCACAGCGTTCAGCGCCAGATCGACGAGCCGGTCGCCGCGCATATGATCGACCAGATTGCCGCCCAGCCGCTGCAGCCCCTCGACCCGCTGCGACAGCTCGCTTTCCAGCGTGTTTGAGATCAGCTCGATCTCGCCGGACACCGACTTCACTTCACCGGCCACCACCGCGAAGCCGCGCCCTGCCTCGCCGGCGCGGTTGGCCTCGATCAGCGCGTTCAGCGCCAGGATCTTGGTCCGGCTGGTGATCGCGCGGATTGCCGTGATCTTGTCGCGCGTCAGAGCCGCTAGGTCGGAGGTCAGCTCGATGATCCGTTCCGGCTTGTTATCGTCCGCCGCCGGCATACCATCCTTGGCGCCGATCTTATGATTCTGCATGGTATTCAAGAGAATTCTCCGGGCAAAAGCGCAAAATACGATCTATTGCGGCGCGCCTGGACAGGTTCACCGCAATGCCGGAAGCAGGATTCGTCCCTACAGCCCGCTTCGGGGCGGGCTTTTTCCAATGCATGTTGTCATTGGAATTATTAAACTTTCCTTACCGCGCTGGCTGAAACGAAAAAATTTCACACCCAGGCGGGAGAAAACGCAGGCAAGGCAAGCATTCAACGTATTTCTTTGTTTTTAATCAAGTCGCAAATGCTAGTTTAGGAAACATTTCATCAAGCATAGAGATATGATGTCGAATATGAGCCGATGGTGTGAAAAGCAGGTTTTTCTCTTGAAGCGCGACAAGGGGGCCACCAATGTCGCGTAGCTATAGCAAGAAAGAAGCCCAGGAAATGCTCACCGCGCTGGAGCGCCAGGCGCGGGAAATCGTCATTCTGGCGACCCAGACCGAGAAGAATGTCCATCAGCACAGCTTCCATTCCTACCGGCAGTTCCGCGACAAGATCTCGGAATTCGAGACCTTCGGCATCCTGATCGAGAACCGCCTGCGCAATCTGGAAACCGGACGCGACGAACGGCTGGACGAACAATTCGACGCGCTGAACATCCTGATCTCCAAGGCGGTGCTGCGCACCAGCACGAAATTCTTCCTGGCGCTGAGCAAGAGCCCGGCTCTGCCCATCGGCTCACGCGAGATTTTTGTACAGGAATTACGCAACCTGCATCTGGCGCGGGAAAAGTTGTCGCAGCCGCGCTATGCCCATCTGCTGGACGAGGATGCCGACCGCAACATGAAGGTCGCGGAGAACATCCTGAACGAGATCATCGAACGCGCTCCCAGCCTGCTGAACCTCTAGCCTTTCTCCCCTCCCCGCCACATCCCGCATTCCTGCCGTGAACGCGTCGGGCTTGCCAGACAGCCCTCCAAGCCGCTACAGGAACCCTAATAAAGAAACGATGCGACCTGGGAGCATCACAGGATGGGAAACCGCCTCAGCGGAAAGAAAGCCTTTGTCACCGCCGCCGGACAGGGCATCGGGCGGGCCTCCGCGCTTGCCTTCGCGCGCGAGGGCGCGACCGTCGTCGCAACCGATATCAATGCCGCCGCCCTTGAGGCGCTGAAGGCGGAGGCGCCGGGGATCGAGACCCGCCTGCTGGACGTGACCGACAGCGCCGCGGTGCAGGAGACTGCAAAGGCGGTGGGCGCAGTCGATGTGCTGTTCAGCTGCGCCGGCTTCGTCGCCAACGGCACCATCCTGGAGTGCGAGGAGAAGGATTACGACTTCTCCTTCGAACTGAACACCAAGGCGATGTACCGCATCACCCGCGCCTTCCTGCCGGCGATGATCGGCAAGGGCGGCGGCTCCATCATCCTGATGTCCTCGGTCGCCTCCTCGGCGGCGGGCGTGCCGAACCGCTTCGTCTATACCGCCAGCAAGGCCGCCGTCATCGGCATGACGAAATCCATCGCCATCGACTTTATCTCCAAGGGCATACGCTGCAACGCCATCTGCCCGGGCACGGTAGAGACACCCTCGCTGCACGAGCGCATCAACGCCTTCGACGATCCGGTCGCCGCGCGCCAGGCCTTCATCGCCCGCCAGCCGATGGGACGGCTGGGCACGGCGGAGGAGATCGCAGCGCTGGCGCTTTACCTCGCTTCCGACGAATCCGCCTATACGACGGGTGTAGCCCATCTGATCGATGGTGGCCTTACCCTCTGACCCAAATCACGACAGAACAGGGAGTATCATCATGCGTCTCTTGCGCTATGGAGAAGCCGGCAAGGAAAAGCCCGGCCTGCTGGATGCCGGCGACACGCTGCGCGATCTGTCCGGCCATGTCGCCGATATCGATGGCGGGAGCATTTCACCGGACGGGCTGAAAAAGCTGGCGGCCATTGACCCTGCCAGCCTGCCGGCTGTTTCCGGCAATCCGCGCCTTGGCTGCCCGGTCGGCAATATCGGGAAGATCATCTGCGTCGGGCTGAACTATTCCGACCATGCCGCCGAGACCGGCATGCAGGTACCGGCGGAGCCGATCATCTTCATGAAGGCGACAACCGCCATCAACGGCCCGAACGATACGGTGGTGATCCCGCGCCATTCCAAGAAGACCGACTGGGAAGTCGAGCTGGGCATTGTCATCGGCAAGAAGGCGCAATATGTCGAGGAGAAGGACGCGCTGGACTATGTCGCCGGCTATGTGCTGGTGAACGACATCTCGGAGCGCGAATTCCAGATCGAGCGGCATGGCCAGTGGGTGAAGGGCAAGAGCGCCGACACCTTCGCGCCGATCGGCCCCTGGCTGGTGACCAGGGACGAGGTCGCCGACCCGCAGAACCTGAAGATGTGGCTGGACGTGAACGGCAAGCGCTGCCAGGACGGCTCCACCACCACCATGGTCTATGGGGTGAAGCATCTGGTCAGCTATATCAGCCAGTTCATGACGCTGATGCCCGGCGACGTCATCCCCACCGGCACGCCGCCAGGCGTGGGTGCGGGCATGAAGCCGCCGATGTTCCTGAAGCCCGGCGATGTGATGAAGCTGGGCATCGAGGGGCTGGGCGAGCAGCACCAGGACGTCGTGGGGTACAAGGGCTGATGTCTGCGGCTCCGAGCTATAAGGGCCTGTCCGGCGAGGCGCTGGAGCGGGAATATAACCCGCGCCTCGCCGCGCCGGACTTCCAGGCCTATCTCGACGCCCAGGCCAGCCGTGCCACCAGCACCCGTGATGCGCTGGCCGGCTCGCTGGATGTCAGCTATGGCGACGGGCCGCTGCAGACGCTGGACATCTTCCCGGCAAAGACACCGAACGCGCCGGTTCACGCCTTCATCCATGGCGGTTACTGGCGCGGGCTGGACAAGAGCTTCTACAGCTACATCGCAGAGCCGCTGGTCGCCGCCGGTGCCACGGTGGCGATGGTGAATTACGATCTCGCGCCGAAGCTGACCATCAGCGGCATCGTGGCGCAGATCGCGGAAGCGGTGCGCTGGCTGCACGCCAATGCGCGGCAGGTTGGCGGCAATCCGGACAGGCTGTACCTGTCCGGCCATTCCGCCGGCGCGCATCTGGCCGCCATGATGCTGGCGCGCGACTGGGCGGCGGAAGGCCGCCCGGCCGATATCGTGAAGGGGGTGGTCGCGGTTTCCGGCGTCTATGAGCTGGAACCGGTGACGATGCTGAAGGTGAATGCGGAAATCGGCCTGACCGCCGATGAGGCAGCACGCAACAGCCTGGCCGCGAACCCGCCTCGGCCAGTCTGCCCGATTCTGGTGGCTGTGGGCGGCGGCGAGACGCCGGACTGGATCCGGCAATCCGCCGATTTCGCGAAGCTGTGCCGGAAACGCGGGCTTGCGACCGACTATTGGGAAATCGGCCGCGAACATCATTTCTCGATCTGCGACCGCATGGGCGAAGCCAGACATCCGCTGGTCCGCGCCATGCTGGCCCAGATGGGACTTTAGGGCCGCCAGAGCGCCTCATTGCGCCACACCGGTGGCACGATGAGGCTCGCTCCCGGCGCGCTTTTATTGCCGGCGAGGCGAATGGACTGCCAGCCTGTCCGCCATTCTTCGGGTATTTCATAGGGTGGCAGAAGGTGAGTCTCGGGCTGGAAGCCAAAGCGCCCGTAATAACCAGGATCGCCAAGCACAAAAACCCATGAAAAGCCCTGGTCTTTCAATCGTTCCAGGCTGTCGCGGATAAGGGCGCCGCCGATGCCTCTGCCTTGCCATTCCGGTGTTACCGCGAGCGGGCCTAGAAGAGCGATCCTTTCCGTTACCCCCTCAATCCGGCAGCTTGTCAGGGCTATGTGCCCGACCAGCACCCCGTCGAGGGTCGCGACCAGAGAAATCACGTCCCTCCCCTGCCGCAAGAGTGCGCTGACCAGCGGCAGCAAATCCTCTTCGGGAAAGGCTTTCGGATAGAGGGCTTCTACAGCGGAAAAGTCCGCAGGTCGGATTTCGTGGATATCGGGGATTGCAGACATTCCAGCCCTATTCAAGGAGACGCAAAATCTCCGAAGAATCTAGACCAGCTATCGCCTGGATACACCTTCTGTTCCAGTCACTATTTCAAGGCATAACCCGGGAAACCCTAAAACCGCGCCAAATCGCGCAATGCACCGCGCAGGCCGGGGCTGGCGCCGAGCGCCAGGCCAGCCACCAGCATACCCAGCGTGCCGGTCTTGGCATTGGCACGCAGCCCCTGCTCCAGCTCCGCCTGCAGCAACTGCAGCTCCGCCAGCGTGGCGGCCTGCGCCACCTCGCGGTGACGGGTGCGGCTGCGCACCTTCGTCGCCAGCCAGGCGGTCAGCGCCACCAGTCCAGCCACACCGAGGCAGAGCAGCCCGGTGAACAGCGCGGCGTCAGGCGCCGGCACATGGCGCAGCAGCCAGAGATGGAAGGACAGCGCCAGGAAACCGAGGCCAAGGGCGGCGACGAGGCCGGCGGCGGCGAACCCCGCCACCCGCCAGCACAGCCGCCCGGCACTGTCCTTCGCATTGCGGATTTCCGCCTGCGCGTAGGGCAGCGCTATGTCGAGGAGATACCGCACGATGCGCCCGCCTTAGCGGCGATCCAGCAGCTTGCCGATCAGCAGGCCGGCACCCAGCGCAATCAGCATGCTCTGCAGCGGCTTGTCCTCGATATGGCGCTCGACGCTGGCGACACCCTCGGCACCGCGCGCCCGGGCCGTCTTGGCCGCGCCTTCGAGTTCGCTGCGCAGCGCGGCAACCCGCTCCTTCAGCTGGGCCATCTTGTCGTCGGACGTCGTAGAGGCCTGCTCGCCCAGAGTCTTGGCCAGCGCGCCGACATCCTTGCGCAGCGCCGCGAGATCGTTCTTCAGGGCGGCAATATCGTCAGCCGGTTCACGAGTAGCCATGAAAGGCTCCTTTCGTTGCTTGTAAGTCAAGATTGCGTTCGGCGTGAACGCTTCTACAGGTAAAGAACGCAGGGAAAATCATATTGTTCCGGAAAATCAGAACACCGGCGGGCGTTGGGTGTATATTTTCTGAAAATACGCGCCGCCCGTTCAGGGAACTTTGCGTTGCAGGAAAAAGTTATTCATGGGCCATGTGGCATTTTAATGACCATATGGCGAAATTCATTATGAAGGCATATGAAGATCTATGAGCGATTCGCCGCCAGCCACCCGCCCTGCTCCCTCAGACACCTCTTCTGAAGCCACAGCCGATCAGGGTGTGGAAGGTGGTTCGGCACTCGCCTTCCTGCAGGCCAGCAGCGTCACCCGGATGGCCGCCATCGGGCTGCTCATTCTGGCGCTGATCTACACGGCCTATTTCGCGAAACCGATCCTGCTGCCGATCTTCCTGGCGCTGCTGCTCACCATCCTGCTGATGCCGGCGGTGCGTCTGCTGACCCGCCTGCGCCTGCCGCAGACGCTGAGCGCCTTCCTGATCGTTGCCATGCTGGGGACCGGTCTTGCCGCCGGCACGGTGCAGCTTGCCGGCCCGGCGGCGGAGCATCTCGATCTGGGGCCGAACGTGCTCTACAAGATCGAACGGAAGCTGGCCGAACTGAAACTGCCGCTGCGCAAGGCGCAGGAAACCACCGAAAAGATCGCCGAGATAGCCAAGCTGGAGAATAACGAGGGACAGCGGATCGTGGTGGTCGAGGGCAGCCTGACCGAAACCCTGGCCAGCCAGGCGCAATCGATCCTGACCACGCTGGCCATCACCACCGTGCTGCTGTTCTTCCTGCTGGCCGCTGGGCCTTCTACCGCAAACCGCATCGTCGAGGCCGTATCGCAGGCCGACCAGCGCCGGCGGCTAAAACGCATGCTGCTGGAGGTGCAGTGGAAGATATCGGTCTATCTGCGCACCTTCACCCTTATCAGCCTGGCGCTCGGCGTGGCGACGGCGGCGGCGATGTGGGCGCTCGATATGCCCAGCCCCTGGCTGTGGGGTGCCCTCGCCGCGGTGCTGAACTTCCTTCCCTATATCGGCCCGGCGATCACGGCGGTCATCATTGCCAGTGCCGCGCTGCTGAATTTCGATAGCTGGACTCAGATCCTGATGCCACCGTTGGCGGCCTATGCGCTGACCGTGCTGGAAGGGCAGTTCATCACCCCGCTGCTGCTGGGCCGGCAGCTGACGCTGAACCCGATCCTGGTGTTCCTGGCAGTGATCTTCTGGGGCTGGCTGTGGGGCCTGCCCGGCGCGCTGCTGGCCGTGCCGATCCTCACCATCGGCAAGATCGTGCTCAGCAATATGCCCGGCACGCCACCAGCCTTGCGCGCCGCCATGGAGTGAGCAGATACAAAAAACCCCGGCACAAGGCCGGGGTTTTCTTTTATTCGAGGTTGAAAACCTCAGCGCAGCGAATTGCAGAAGCGCTGGATCTTCGTGCAGGCATCCTCCAGCTGCTCGGTCGAGGTGGCGTAGGAGATGCGGAAGTGCGGGGACAGGCCGAACGCCTCGCCCTGCACAACGGCCACGCCCTCGGCCTCCAGCAGCGCCGTGGCGAAGTCTGTATCGCTGGCGATCACCTTGCCCTCCGGCGTCTTCTTGCCGATTAGCCCGGCGCAGGACGGATAGACGTAGAACGCCCCGTCCGGCTTCGGGCAATCGAGGCCGCTGGCCTGGTTCAGCATGGAGACGACCAGGTCGCGGCGCTCGCGGAAGGCGACGTTGCGCTCCTGGATATAGTCGGTCGAGCCGTTCAGCGCGGCCACCGCCGCCGCCTGACTGACCGAGGACGGGTTGGAGGTGGACTGCGACTGGATCACGCCCATCGCCTTGATCAGCGGCTCCGGCCCGGCGGCATAGCCGATGCGCCAGCCGGTCATGGCATAGGCCTTGGACACGCCGTTGCAGGTCAGCGTGCGGTCATACAGCTTCGGCTCCACCTGGGCCGGGGTGCAGAACTTGAAATCGTCATAGACGAGATGTTCGTACATGTCGTCGGTCATGATGTGGACCTGCGGATGGCGCAGCAGCACATCGGTGACCGCCTTCATGTCATCCCAGGTATAGCCCGCACCAGTCGGGTTGGACGGGCTGTTCAGGATGATCCATTTGGTCTTCGGCGTGATCGCCTTTTCCAGATCCTCCGGACGCAGCTTGAAGTCGTTTTCCTGCGGGCACTGCACGATGACCGGCGTGCCTTCGGCCAGCAGCACCATGTCCGGATAGCTGACCCAGTAGGGAGCGGGAATGATGACCTCGTCGCCCGGATCAAGCGTCGCCATCAGCGCGTTGTAGAGTATCTGCTTGCCGCCGGTGCCGACGGTCACCTGCGAAATCTTGTAGTCCAGCCCGTTCTCGCGCTTGAACTTGTCGACGATCGCCTGCTTCAGCTCGTTGGTGCCATCGACATTGGTGTATTTCGTCTGGCCCTTGCGGATCGCCTCGATGGCGGCCTCCTTGACGAAATCGATAGTATCGAAGTCCGGTTCGCCGGCCGACAGCGCGATGACCTTACGGCCCTGCGCCTGCAGCTCGCGCGCCTTCATGGAGACGGCGATGGTCGGGGACGGCTTGATCCGGTTCAGGCGCTGGGCGATCAGAGCCATTTCTGTTCCTCGCAAGAGACTGGTTGACAGGCTGGAATGCCGGCAGGGCCGACAGCCGCGAACCCTACGCCCGGTATGCCATGCGTTCAACGGTATTTCGCCCCGCGGCGGCAGGATTCTTGCGCGTGCCGGCCTTCCCCGAACGGCATAAC
Source organism: Oceanibaculum indicum P24 (assembly GCF_000299935.1). Taxonomy (NCBI): domain Bacteria; kingdom Pseudomonadati; phylum Pseudomonadota; class Alphaproteobacteria; order Rhodospirillales; family Oceanibaculaceae; genus Oceanibaculum; species Oceanibaculum indicum. The sequence continues at coordinate 56,355 of NZ_AMRL01000008.1, forward strand.
AGCCGTCCGCAAAACCGGCTATGATCCTCCGATGCCCCTGTCCGCCCGCCTTGGCCCCGTCGGCCGCGCCCTCTCCCACCCGAATTACCGGCTCTATGTCACCGGTAACATGGCCTCCCTCATCGGCACCTGGATGCAGCGCATCGGCATTGGCTGGGTCGCGTGGGAGCTGACCGGCTCCGCCGCCTGGCTCGGCATCGTCGCCTTCGCCGATCTGTTCCCCACCGTGGTGGTCACCGCTTTCGCCGGAGTCGCGGTGGACCGCATCGGCCCGATGAAGGTGGCACGCGTGGCGCAATATCTGGCAGTCGCGCAGGCAACGACGCTGGCCCTGCTGACCTTCACCGGCCTGATCGATATCTGGATGCTGATCGCGCTGACCGCCTTTCTGGGCTCGGTCACCGCCTTCTACCAGCCCGCCCGGCTGGCGATGATCCCGATGCTGGTGCCGCGCGAGGATCTGGGTGCGGCCATCGCCATCAACTCGATCAATTTCAACCTGGCGCGCTTCATCGGCCCGGCGATTGCCGGGGGCATCATCGCCGCTGGCGGGGCGGGCTGGACCTTCGCCATCAATGCGATGACCTATTGCTGGTTCCTCGCCGCCCTGCTGATGCTGAAGCTCCCGGCGCACACGCCGCGCGAAAACGGCAACCGGCCGCTCTTCACCGAGATGGGCGAAGGCTATCTCTACGCCGCGCGCCATGCCGGCATCGGCCCGCTGCTGGTGCTGGTCATCGTCACCTCGACCAGCCTGCGCGCCGTGCTGGAGCTGATGCCGGCCTATGCCGATGGCGTGTTCCAGGCCGGCGCCGAGGGGTTGGGCATGCTGGTCGCCGCCGCCGGCGCCGGCTCCATCCTGTCCGGTATCTGGCTCGGTCTGCGCGGCAGCCTGCGCGGCCTGACGCGCATCTCGCTGTGGGCGGTGTTTGCGTCCTGCCTGATGTTGCTGGGCTTTGCCGCGACCGAGGATTTGACCATCGGCATGATTACCATGTGCTTCGCCGGGGCGGCGCTGGTCGCCAACGGCGTTGGCATGCAGACGCTGATGCAGAATGCAGTATCGAGCGAGATGCGCGGCCGCGTCATGGGCATCTACTGGATGATTTTCCGCGGCGGCCCGGCGCTGGGCGCGCTGGCCATGGGTGCCGCGTCGGAACTGTTCGGCCTGCACTGGCCGCTGGCCGCCGCCTGCATCCTGTCGCTGGTCGCCTGGGCCTGGTCGATGAAACGCTTGCCCCGCATGGGCCAGGCATTGGAAGCTTGAAGAAATATACCGAGGAGGAACCGATATGAATGCCGTGACAGCTCTAGACCGGCCCGTCCGCGACCTGGTCAGCCCCGAGGAATGGGAGACCCGTGTCAATCTCGCCGCCTGCTACCGGCTGACCGCGCTGTACGGCATGACCGACCTGACGGCCACCCACATCTCCGCCCGCGTGCCGGGCGTCGAGGGGCAGTTCCTCATCAACCCGCACGGCATGTTCTTCGACGAGATCACCGCCTCCAGCCTGGTGAAGGTGGATTATGACGGCAATATCCTGCTGCCCTCGCCCTATCCGGTGAACAAGGCGGGCTATGTCATCCATTCCGCGATCCACGCCGCGCGCCCGGATGTGGACTGCGTGCTGCACACCCATACCCGCGCCGGCATGGCGGTCTCCGCGATGGAATGCGGCCTGCTGCCGATCAGCCAGCATTCCATGCGCTTCTACAACCGGCTCGGCTATCACGACTATGAAGGGCTGGCGCAGGACGAGGACGAGAAGAAGCGGCTGGTGCGCGACCTGGGCACCCACCGCGCGCTGATCCTGCGCAATCACGGGCTGCTGTCCGCCGGCCGCACCGTGGCCGAGGCGTTCAGCCTGATCCATTATCTGGAGAAATGCTGCCAGTCGCAGATCGACGCGCTGTCCGGCGGCCAGAAGCTGACCATCCCGCCGGGGCAGGTCTGCGAGCATACCGCGCGACAGTATGAGGCGTTCGGCATCCTCGGCACGCGCGACTGGCCGGGCCATCTGCGCCGGCTCGACAAGCTGGACCCCAGCTACAAGGAGTAGGCCCCACCTCTCCGCTGGAAACCGTCTGCGCGCGGTCCTATGTTAGCGCCATGTCCAGCACAGCCCCCTTCCATATGCACCCGCTCGGCGGCGCGCGCGAGAAGCGCCCGCCGATGCTGGCCGGCGAGGCCGCCCCGCAGGATCGCGGCCAGCCGCTCGAAATCGTTTCCGACTACAAGCCGGCCGGCGACCAGCCGGAGGCGATCCGCCAGCTCATCGCCGGGCTGAACGAGGGCGAGCGCGACCAGGTGCTGCTGGGCGTCACCGGGTCGGGCAAGACCTTCACCGTGGCGCATGTCATCCAGCAGGTGCAGCGCCCGACCATCATCCTGGCGCCGAACAAGACGCTGGCCGCCCAGCTCTATGGCGAGATGAAGAGCTTCTTCCCGAATAACGCGGTGGAGTACTTCGTCTCCTACTACGACTATTACCAGCCGGAAGCCTACGTTCCACGCACCGATACCTATATCGAGAAGGAAAGCTCGATCAACGAGCAGATTGACCGGATGCGCCACGCCGCGACGCGTGCGCTGCTGGAGCGCGAGGATGTCATCATCGTCGCCTCGGTCTCCTGCATCTACGGTATCGGATCGCCGGAAGATTACAGCCGGATGATCGTGAAGATCGAGCAGGGCCAGAGCATCGACCGCACCACCCTGCTGCGCAACCTGGTCGAGATCCAGTACAAGCGCAACGACGCGGCCTTCGCGCGCGGCACCTTCCGGGTGCGCGGCGACACGGTGGAAATCTTCCCAGCCCATTATGAGGACCGGGCCTGGCGCGTCAGCCTGTTCGGCGACGAGGTCGAGGAGATCGTCGAGTTCGACCCGCTGACCGGCGAGAAGAGCGCGAAGCTGGAAGCCGTGCGCATCTTCGCCAACAGCCACTATGTGACGCCGCGCCCGACGCTGCAGCAGGCCATCGAGAAGATGAAGGTGGACCTGAAGGCCCGGCTGGAGGAGTTCAACAGCCAGGGCAAGCTGCTGGAGGCACAGCGGCTGGAACAGCGCACCACCTTCGACATGGAGATGATCGCCGCCACCGGATCGTGCGCCGGCATCGAGAATTATTCCCGCTACCTGACCGGCCGCAATCCGGGCGAGCCGCCGCCCACCCTGTTCGAATATATCCCGGAGAATGCGCTGCTGATCGTGGACGAGAGCCACGTCACCGTGCCGCAGATCGGCGGCATGTTCAAAGGCGACTATGCGCGCAAATCCACCCTGTCGGAGTTCGGCTTCCGGCTGCCGGTCTGCATCGACAATAGGCCGCTGAAGTTCGAGGAGTGGGAGCAGATGCGCCCGCAGACCATCTTCGTCTCGGCCACGCCCGGCCCGTGGGAGATGGAGCGCACCGGCGGCGTGTTCGTCGAGCAGGTGGTGCGCCCGACCGGTCTGACCGACCCGGTCTGCATCGTGCGCCCGACCGGCAACCAGGTCGATGACGTGATCGCCGAATGCAAGGACGCGGCGGCGAAGGGCCAGCGCGTGCTGATCACCGTGCTGACCAAGAAGATGGCCGAAGACCTCACCGAATACATGCACGAGGCCGGCATCAAGGTGCGCTACATCCATTCCGATGTGGAAACGCTGGAGCGCATCGAGATCATCCGCGACCTGCGCCTCGGCACCTTCGACGTGCTGATCGGCATCAATTTGCTGCGCGAGGGGCTGGACATCCCGGAATGCGCGCTGGTCGCCATCCTGGATGCCGACAAGGAAGGCTATCTGCGCTCCAAGACCTCGCTGGTGCAGACCATCGGCCGCGCGGCGCGCAATGTCGAGGGCCGCGCCCTGCTCTATGCCGACCGCATGACGGAAAGCCTGGAATACGCGATCAACGAAACCAACCGCCGCCGCGAGAAGCAGCAGGCCTACAACGCCGCCAACGGCATCACGCCGGAAAGCATCAAGTCGAAGATCAACGACATCATGCAGAGCGTGTATGAGCGCGGCGACCATCTGACGGTGGAAACCGGCGCCGAGGAAGGCGCGCTGGTCGGCAAGAACATCCGCGAAGTCATCGGCGATCTGGAAAAGCGCATGCGCACCGCCGCCGCCGACCTGGAATTCGAGGAAGCCGCCCGCCTGCGCGACGAGATCAAGCGGCTGGAAGCCGCCGAGCTGGGCTTCACCACCGACGGCAAACCCTTACGCGGCGGCCCGGTCACCCGCGTTCAGGTCCCCAACGGGTCAACCGCGCGTGTGAAGGGCGATATCCAGCCGCCGCGGGGAAAGCCGAAAGCCAACAAGCGCCGGGGGGCGTAATAAGCTATCCCTCTCCCCTACCGTCTCCGCCCGTCACCCCCGCATTGATTGCGGGGGTCCAGGCTTCAACCCGCTGGATCGTCGGTCGAGTAAGCTGAACCCTGGATTCCCGCAACAAGTGCGGGAATGACGGCAGGAGAAACCGCCCGCTATGTGATTCAACTTTCCTTGCCCTCTCCCCTTGCGGGAGAGGGTTGCGAAGCCTTATCGAGCGGAACGCGAGATTAGGCGGAGCTGGGTGAGGGGTAACCGCAAGGGCGGAGCCGCCCCCTCACCCGGTTCGCTGACGCTCACCACCCTCTCCCGCAAGGGGAGAGGGTTTACATTCCTACGCCGCCGCGCGCAGGTCGCTGACGATGCCGGAGAGGATTTCGTAGGAGCGCAGGCGCTTCCCATGATCGTGGATCGCCGAGGCGACAATCAGCTCGTCGGCGCCGGTATCCGCGATGAAGCGTTCCAGACCGGCCCGCACCGTTTCCGCCGAGCCGACGAAGGAACAGGCCAGCATGCGCGCGACATGCGCCTTCTCGTCCGGCGACCACAGGCTTTCGATATCCTCGACCGGCGGCGGCAGCTGACCGCGCCGTCCGCGGATCATGCCGATCACCCGCTGCTGCGCGGAGGTGAAGAGATAGCGCGCCTCCGCATCCGTATCGGCGGCAAACACATTCACCCCGACCATCGCATGCGGCCGGTCGAGCTGCTCGGACGGCTTGAAGCCCTCGCGATAGACGGAAAGCGCCTGCATCAGCGCGCCCGGCGCGAAATGCGAGGCGAAGGCATAGGGCAGGCCCAGCACCGCCGCCAGCTGCGCGCCGAACAGGCTGGAGCCCAGAATCCATAAGGGCACGTTGGTATCCGTCCCCGGCACAGCCTGGATGCGCTGGTCCGGCTGCAACGGCCCGAGCAGCGCCTGCAGCTCCAGCACATCCTGCGGGAACTGGTCGGACGCCATCGGGTCGCGGCGCAGCGCCCGCCAGGTCATCTGGTCGGTGCCCGGCGCACGGCCAAGGCCAAGATCGATGCGGCCCGGAAACAGCGATTCCAGCGTGCCGAACTGCTCCGCGATCACCAGCGGCGAATGGTTCGGCAGCATGATGCCGCCCGCCCCCACCCGCATGGTCTTGGTGGCGGCGGCCACCTGGCCGATCACCACGGAGGTCGCCGCACTGGCGATGCCGGTCATGTTGTGATGCTCGGCCAGCCAGTAGCGGTTATAGCCCCAGCGCTCCGCATGACGGGCAAGGTCGATCGTGTTGCGCAGCGCATCGCCGGGCGTGGAGCCCTGCGGCACCGGCGCCAGATCGAGAACCGAAAAGGGAATCATCGCCATCCCCCTATTCCACTGTCATGTAGAAGCCGGCCCAGAGCCATTTGGAATCGTCCATGCCCTTCAGCTTCGGGTCGGTATCGCGCGGATAGACCAGCCAGACCGGGCCACGGTCGCCGATGCCGAGATAGCGGCCATCGGCCTTCACCGCGAGCACGGCATCGTGATTATAGGCGTCGGTCACCGGGATTTCCGGCTCATAGCCATCCAGCCCCAGGAAGCGGATGGTGCTGCCCCTGGCACCGGCGGCCTTCAGCACATCGCGCAGCAGGGGCCCCTCGAAGGTGTAGCCCTTCGGCCATTCCGGGTAGCGCACGGTCAGGCTCTTCATGCCCAGCGCCTCCAGCATCGGGAGGTCGAAAGCCACCGCCTTCTCGAAGCCGGTGACGCCGTGGCTTTTCAGCAGCCCGTCCATGAACGGGTCGAACGACCCCCGATTGGACTTGTCCACCGTGCCGGTGATGGTGAGGACGACCGGCCCGGACGGTTCCGGCAATTGCTGCGCCGAGACGGCGCTGGAAACCAGCAGGCCGAGGGCGACGAACGCGCCGAACAGACGAGACTTCATGATGGCTCCGATCCCGAGTGTCGAATGGTTAAGGGGACTATAGCGCCGCTTGCCGGCCGGGTCATCCGCACCGCTCGACAGGCGCGTGGTTTTCCGGTCTGATCCAGGATCATAGGTACGTATATAAATAATCGGGTGCCATACCGACCGGACAGGAGGCAGGACGAAACATGCAGGCCAGAGAGGTAAAGACAGAAGAGGAGGCAAGGCGGATCGTCGAGGCACGCGGCCTCAGCCATGTGAAGGTCGGCGTCAGCGACATCGATGGCGTGCTGCGCGGCAAGTATATGGCGCGCGACAAGTTCTTCTCCGCGCTGGAAGGCGGTTTCGGCTTCTGCGACGTGGTGCTGGGCTGGGATTCGCAGGACGAGCTGTACGACAACACACGCTTCACCGGCTGGCACACCGCCTATCCCGACGCGCCGGTGCGCATCCTGCCAGAAAGCTGCCGCGAGCTGCCCTTCGAGGACAATATGCTGTTCTTCCTGGGCGAGTTCGCCGACAAGGCGGAGACGGTCTGCCCGCGCGGCACGCTGCGCCGGGTGCTGGACAAGGCGGAGTCCATGGGCTTCAAGGCCAGGGCCGCCTTCGAGTATGAATTCTTCCTGTTCGACGAGACGCCCGACAGCATCCGCGAGAAGGGCTATTACGGGCTGAAGCCGATCACGCCCGGCATGTTCGGCTATTCCGTGCTGCGCTCCACCGTGCATGCCGATTTCTATCACGCCCTGCTGGAACTGTCGGAGCGCATGGACTTCCCCATCGAGGGGCTGCACACCGAGACCGGCCCCGGCGTGCTGGAGGCCGCGATTACCGTCGATGACGCGCTGGCTGCCGCCGACAAGGCCGCCCTGTTCAAGAGCTTCACCAAGGTGCTGGCGCAGCGCAACGGCATGATGGCGACCTTCATGGCGAAATGGTCGCCCGACTATCCGGGGCAGAGCGGCCACCTGCATCTGTCGCTGACCGACAGGGACGGCAAGCCGGTGTTCCATGACCCGGCGGCGGAGCACGGCATGAGCCCGACCATGCGGCATTTCCTCGGCGGGCAGCAGAAGCTGATGCCGGAGATGCTGGCGCTGATCGCGCCCACGGTGAACAGTTTTTCCCGCCTGATTCCCGGCTACTGGGCGCCCATCGCGTCACTGTGGGGCGTGGAGAACCGCACCTGCGCGCTGCGCCTCATCGGCGATTCGCCGAAATCCAAGCGCATCGAATACCGGGTCGCGGCGGCGGACGGGAATCCCTATCTGGTGCAGGCGGCAGCACTCGCCTCGGGCCTGTGGGGCATCGAGAACGAGATCGAGCCGGAAACGCCGATCAAGGGCAATGCCTATGAGGTGAAGCCGCCCGCCCGCCTCGCCTTCCCCGCCACGCTGTGGGAGGCGGCGCAGAAGCTGCGCCGCTCAAAAGCCGCGCGGCAGATGCTGGGCGAGGATTTCGTCGAGCATTTCGCCGCCACCCGCGAGTGGGAGGAACGGCAATACCGCAAGCACATCTCCGACTGGGAACTGCAACGCTATTTCGAGATCATCTGACATGAACCACGACTTCGCCACCCTGCGCGCGACCTTCACCTTCCCGACGACGATCCGCTTCGGCGCCGGCTCCATCTCGCTGCTGCCCCGGACCTGCGCCGAACTTGGCATGCAGCGCCCGCTGCTGGTCACCGACCCCGGCCTCGCCGGCCTGCCGATACTCGCTGCCATGCTGGAGGATTGCCGCAAGGCCGGCCTTGGCGCGGAGCTGTTTTCCGACGTGAAGCCGAACCCGACCGGCAGCAATGTCGAGGTCGGGCTGAAGGCGTTCCGCGCCGGCAGGCATGACGGCGTGGTCGTGGTCGGCGGCGGCAGCGCCATGGATGCCGGCAAGGTCGTTGCGTTCATGGCCGGGCAGAGCCTGCCGGTCTGGCATTTCGACGATGCCGGGCCGGGCTGGAAGGATGCCAGCCTGCAGGGCATCGCCCCCATCGTCGCCGTGCCGACCACCGCCGGCACCGGGTCGGAGGTCGGGCGCGCCGGCGTGATCGTGAATGAGGAGACGCACCGCAAGATCATCATCTTCCACCCGAAGATGCTGCCCGCCGTGGTAATCGAGGACCCCGCCCTGACCGTCGGCCTGCCGCCACACCTGACGGCGGCAACCGGCGTCGATGCCTTCACCCATTGCCTGGAGGCCTATTGCGCGCCCTCCTTCCACCCGCTGGCCGAGGGCGTGGCGGTGGAGGGCATGCGGCTGGTGAAGGAATATCTGCCGCGCGCCTGCAAAGACGGCACGGATATCGAGGCGCGCGGCCAGATGCTGGTCGCCGCCAGCATGGGCGCCACAGCATTCCAGAAAGGGCTGGGCGGCATCCACGCGATCAGCCACCCGGTCGGCGCGCTGTACGACACCCATCACGGGCTGACCAACGCCGTGGTCATGCCCTATGTGCTGGCGTTCAACCGCCCGGCGGTGGAGGCGAAGATCGGCCGGCTGGCGGCCTTCCTCGATATCGCGGGCAGGTTCGACGGATTCATGGACTGGATCCTGGCCTTCCGCCGCGACCTCGGCATTCCCCATACGCTGGCGGAAATCGGCGTCGATGCCGCCCGCTCCGGAGAGATCGGGAAGTATGCCGCCGACGATCCCAGCGCCGGCGGCAACCCGATCCCGCTGACGCCTGCCATCCTGCAGAAACTGTTCGAGGATGCGGTGGCGGGGCGGTTGTAGGGGTTAGCGTTCGCCCGCTTGTCTTCCCCGTTCATCTCTGCCCGTCACCCCCATTCTCTAAATGTCACCCCCGCATTTATTGCGGGGGTCCAGGCTTCCGCTAGCTGGATCGTCGGTCTAGCAGGCTGAACCCTGGATTCCCGGCACAAGGCCGGGAATGACGGCTTTAAGAGAGTTGCCCCCTCACCCGGTTCGCTTACGCTCACCACCCTCTCCCGCCAGGGGAGAGGGTTATTGTCTGCGCGCTCTGTTCTTTCCCTCTCCCCTTGCGGGAGAGGGTTGTGGAGCCTTATGAGCGAAGCGAATTAGGCGACGCTGGGTGAGGGGTAAACACTCACCGTCCGGCCAGCTTGTCCTCGACGAAGTCCAGACGGTCCTGGCCCCAGAACAGCTCGCCATCAATGATGTAGCTGGGCGCGCCGAATACGTCGCGGGCCATGGCTTCCTCCGTCGCGGTCTGAAAATCCTGCTCGACTTCGGAATTGGTCTCGGCGGCGAGCCGCAGTCCCTTGCCGTCCATGCCCAGCTTGTTGGCAACATCGACCAGCACGTCCCAGTCGGCGACGTTGCGGTCCTCCGCCCACAGCGCGGCGCCACAGGCATTGGCCAGCGCCAGCGCATCGTCGCCATTCATGCGCGCGGCAATGATCATCAGGCTGGCCGGCTTGCCATCGCCGGGAAAATGCGTCGGATGGGTGACCAGCGGCACGCCCAGCTTCTTCTTCCAGCGCGCCAGCTCCAGTAGGCGGTAGGCCTGGCGCTGCGGCGGGCGCTTGGCCAGCGGCAGGCCGCCGGAGACGGAGAAGGCCTTGCCAAGGTCAATCGGCTTCACCGCCACCGTGGCGCCGTGCTTCTTCGCGATTTCGGCGAAGCGCTTGCCGCCCAGATAGGCCCAGGGGCTCTGCGGCGTGAAATAGTAGTCGACAATCTTGCTCATCGGTTCTCTTGCCTTTCGGTTTCCAGCGCACGCAATTCGCGGCGCATGATCTTGCCGGTCGCGGTCATCGGCAGGCTGTCCACGAAGGCGACATGGCGGGGATATTCGTGCGCCGCCAGCCGTGTCTTCACGAAGTCCTGAATGTCGCTGACCAGTTGCGCGTCGGGCAGGATGCCCGGTTTCGGCACAAGGAAAGCCTTAACCGCCTCCGTGCGCAAGGGGTCGGGCACGCCGATCACGGCTGCCATCGCCACAGCGGGATGCTTCAGCAGGCAATCCTCGATCTCCGCCGGGCCGATGCGGTAGCCAGCCGAGGTGATGACATCGTCATCACGGCCAACGAACCAGAAATACCCCTCCTCATCCTGCCGCGCCTGATCGCCGGTCAGCAGGAAATCGCCGGCGAACTTCGCCGCCGTAGCCTCAGGGTTCTTCCAGTATTCCAGGAACATCACCGGGTCGCCCTTGCGGATGCCGACTGTACCGACGCTCCCCACGGGCAGGATATTTCCGTCCGCATCGACGATTTGCACATCATGGCCCGGAATGGCGCGCCCCATCGCCCCCGGCCGGACCGGCAGGATGGAGGCGCAATTGCCCACCACCAGATTGCATTCGGTCTGGCCATAGAATTCGTTGACGGTCAGGCCGAAAACCTCGCGGCCCCAGTCCAGCAGCTCCGCCCCCAGCGTCTCGCCGCCGGAGCCGATGGAGCGCATGGCATAGTCCCAGCGGGTTTTCGGCTTCTCGACCTGGCGCATCATCTTCAGCGCGGTCGGCGGCAGGAAGGCATTGCGCACGCCGTGTTTCGCAATCAGGTGGAAGGCGTGTTCCGGGTCGAACTTGCGCATACGGTGGGACAGCACCGGCACGCCGTGATGCCAGCTGGGCAGCAGCACATCGATCAGCCCGCCGATCCAGGCCCAGTCGGCCGGCGTCCAGAACAGATCGCCCGGCTGCGGGAAGAATTCCTGCGGAAATTCGACCCCCGGCAGATGGCCCAGCAGCGTGCGATGCGCATGCAGCGCGCCCTTGGGCTGGCCGGTGGTACCGGAGGTATAGATGATGAGGGCAGGATCGTCGGCGACGCTGTCGATGGGGATTAAATTGTCGCTGGCCTTCGTAAGCGCGGTCTCCAGCGACAGGAAGAAATCGCTGTCCCGTGCCGCATCCGCCGCCAGCACGACGGAAAGGTCCGGCAGGGCCGGGCGGATTTCTTCAATCACCGGCAGCCGCTCGGCATCCGTCATCAGCGCGCGGCAGCCGGCATTGCCGAGGCGGTATTCCAGCGCCTCCGGCCCGAACAGGGTGAACAAGGGTACGGCGATCAGCCCGGCCTTGTAGCAGGCGACATGGGCAATCGCCGCCTCCGGCCGCTGCGGCAACAGGATGCCGACCCGGTCACCCGGCGTCAGCCCCTGCGCCAGCAGCAGATTGGCCAGCCGGTTCGACAGGCGCGATATCTCGCCGAAGCTGTAGCGGCGGATCGAGCCATCCTCATTTTCATGGATCAGCGCCAGTGCTGACGGGTCGTGCCGGTCGCACACATCGACGCCGATATTGTAGCGCTGCGGCACCCGCCAGCGGAATCCGGCGACGGCCTCCTCATAGCGTGCCACTCTGGCCAGCATGGCGTCCCATCCTCCCACTTTTCTTGTTGGGAGGATGATAACGGCGGAGCGGAAGCTTTTACTAGGTGCGAAGGCCCTAAGTGCGAAGGCCGGTCGTGCCGACCTGCCCCGGTTTCATGCCGCGCAGCTCCTCCAGCAGGTCCTGGCCGACATTGCCGGTGACGCTCTTGCCGTGGTCGTACTGGTAGCGCTCGATGGCCTGCCGGGTCGCCGGGCCATACAGCCCGTCGATGGCACCGCCATAATAGCCCAGCCGCAGCAGCTCGCGCTGCACGTCGCGGGTCAGCGGATCGCCCGCCACCTGCTTCGGGGCTGTGCTGCCCGTGCCCGCCGACACTTCCGGCCGCGCGAACTTCATATGGTCCAGCACATCCTTGCTGGCGACGCCATCGACCGGCAGGCCGGCCTTGCGCTGATAGTCGCGGAGGGCGCTGCGCGTGCGCGGCCCCATTGCGCCATCGACCGGGCCGGCCTTGAAGCCCTTCTCGTTCAGCGTCTCCTGGATCGCGCGGATCGTGGCGGTGCGCATCTGCTCCGGCATGCTCTCCACCGCCTGTGCCATGACCAGCGGCGTCGGCACCGGCGCGTGGTCGGGCACCGGCGGCAGGGTCATGCCGGCCGCCGGCTTGGCCAGCGCCCAGAAGGCGATGGCGGCCAGTGCCAGCAACGCGACCCGGCCTGGTTCGGTTTTCGCAGCCGTCACAAGAGATTTGGCGCGCATCGGACCGGCTCCCTAATTCACCATCTTCCAGCTGCCGTCAGCCTGTCGGCAGGCCACGCCATGGGCGTTCTGCGACTTGCCGTCGACATAGACCGTTGTCTGATACTCGCGGCAATATTCGCCGCTGGAGGCGGTGCCGTCGCGCACCGGCGTCACGCTGCCGGAATTGCCGGTATTCGGGTTGTTCCAGGTGATGGTCTGGCCAATCGGTGCGGTGTTGGCCCGGCTGAAGGCGTTCTGCGCGCGCTGGCGGTCCACCTCGTCCAGCCCGCGGCCAACCTCGGAGCCGAGATAGGCGCCCAGCAGCGCGCCCGCCGCCGTCGCCGCCAGCTGGCCGGTGCCACTGCCGAACTGCGCGCCCGCAACGGCGCCGCCGACACCGCCGAGAACGCCGCCGATGCCCTGCTTGGTGCCGACACCGCTATTCTCGCAGGCGGCAAGCGCCAGCGGAGCGGCAAGTGCGATGGCGATGATCCTGGTACGCATCTTTATTCTCCCTTGTGGGATGCAATCCTGTACACCGGTGTAACGGGTCCAGCGCTACCCGGTTCCTCACCTTTCAACGCCATTGCGGCGAAATTCCGTCGCGGCTTTGTAAAGATCGCACTTGGCCCATGCGGTGAAAGCGCGGCAGGATGGCGCCACCGATTCCCTGCCTGCCCCACATTCGCCCCTTACCAATTTCGAGAGACATTCCATGACCGCCCTTCCGCCCGATCCCCTCGCATCCGGTATCGCTGCCTATGGCCGCGACCTGCGCGCCGGCAAGACCACAGCCGAAGCCGCGACCCGCGCCTATCTCGACCGCATCAAGGCACTGGACCCGAAGCTGGGTGCCTTCCAGCTGGTGATGGTCAAGCAGGCGCTGACCGCCGCGAAGGCCATCGACCGGCTGCTGGCCGCCGGCACCGATCTCGGCCCGCTGATGGGCGTACCGGTGGCGGTGAAGGACCTGTTCGCCATCGAGGGCACCAAGGCCTTCGCCGGCACGAAGCTGGACGTCGCCGACCTGATCGGCGGGGAAGGCAGCTTCGTGAGGATGCTGCGGCGCGCCGGCTGCGTCATCCTGGGCAAGACCAAGACCGTCGAGTTCGCGCTGGGCGCCACCGGTATCAGCAAGCCGCGCGGCACGCCGTGGAACCCATGGGACGCCAAGGTGGCGCGCCTGCCCGGCGGCTCCTCCAGCGGCTCCGCCGTGGCGACGGCTGCCGGCCTGTGCGGGTTCGCCATCGGCTCCGACACTGGCGGCTCGGTGCGCATTCCGGCGGCGCTGTGCGGGCTGTTCGGGCTGAAGACCACGGTCGGGCTGTGGGCGACGGACGGCGTGTTCCCGCTGTCGCCGACCTTCGACACCATCGGCCCGCTGACCAAGTCGGCAGCGGACGCGGCGCAGGTCTTCGCCGGCCTGACCGGCCGCCCGGTGGTGCAGGCCGCACCGCTGGACGGGCTGCGGCTTGGCCGGCCGGTGGGCTATTTCTTCGATAATCTGGAAAAGCCGGTAGCGCAGGCGACCAAGAAGGCGCTGGAGAAGCTGGCCAAGGCCGGGGCTTCCATCGTCGATATCGAGGTGCCGGAAGCCGCCGAACGCGCGAAGATCTTCCCGGTCGTGCTTCCGGTCGAGCTGGTGGCGGCGCTGGGGCGCAAGCGCTTCAAGGCCGGCCGCCGTAAGATGGACCCGGTCGTCGGCTCCCGCGCCGAATCCGGCCTCACGGTTGGCGCGCCGGAATATCTGCACGCGATCTGGCGCACCCGCGATCTGGAGAAGATCGCCGAACAGCGCATGGCGGGGCTGGATGGCTGGATCACGCCGACCTCGCCGATCCTGCCGGCACCGGTGGCTGATCTCGAAGACCCGGAAGTCGGCGGCAAATATGCGCGGCTGGTGACGCAGAACACCCAGCCCGGCAACCTTTTCCGCCAGTCCGGCACCTCGACGCCAATCCAGCATCTCGGCGATGGCGACCTGCCGATCGGCCTGCAGCTGCTCTGCCCCGGCTTCGCAGAGGAACGCGCGCTTTCGATCGCTCTGGCGATGGAGGAGCTGTTCGGCACGCCGCCTGCCCCGAACCTGAAGGGGTTTGTGTAAGGGGTAGCTGAGAACCCCCTCGCCCCTGCCGGGGCGAGGGAAAGCCGCTAAAGCTCCGGCTTGCCGAGTATCCACATCAGCGCGTAGGTGCCGCTGTCGATGGCTTTCAGCCCCGGCAGGCTGGCCGATGAAACCGCCTTGGCGGCGGCAGCGGCGACCTCCGCCGAGGTGGTATCGACCAGCACGATCCAGTCCTTCGCTTCCGGCGCGTCTTTCGGCGCGTCCTTGTGCTCGGCCAGCGGCTTGGACAGTTCCGGGTCGCTTTCCATGATATGGGCGGCCAGCGTGCCATCCTTCGTCACAAGGTCCGCCAGAACCACCTTCAGCGCCTCGCGCGCCGTGGCGGAATCATTGTCCGCCGGGCGCAGCCGGATCACGGCGGCAGCCCCGCCAAGGCCGGCGCCAAGGCCGGCGGTCGTGCGGGCGACCTGGCGCTTCACATTCTGGAAATTCGCCATCACCTTCTTCGACCAGTCGGTCTGGTTCGCCAGCATCTGCTTGTAGGACGGACTGGAGAGGACGGCGAAATCCTCCGTCTCGTAGAAGGAGATATATTTCGGGCTGGCCGAGACGGCGATATAGCGCCGCGCCGACAGGAAGCCCGGAATTCCCACCCGCTCCGCAATATGCTCGCGGTCGTACCAGCGGTTGAACTCCTCTTCCCAAGCGGCGGGAATGTCGGTTCCCACGATCAGCATGCCGGTGCCCTGCAGCGCCATCTCGTCTCCTTTTCGCGTGGCGTATGACCAAAGTTGTCATCAATGTTGCACAACTCCGGGGGCGATTGTAGCGTGCCGTTCCTTCCCTTTCCGGCCCGCCCGAATGGAGTGCCTTCATGACTGCTTCCTCTCCCGCTGGCTCATCCGCTGGTGCGCGTCTCGCCGTCGATATCGGCGGCACCTTCACCGATGTGGCGCTGGAGGTTGGCGGCCGGCTGGTGACGACCAAGGTGCTGACCACGCCGGCAGCCCCGGAGGAAGGCGTGCTGACCGGCATCGCCAAGGTGATCGAACAGGCCGTCATCGCGCCGTCCGACGTGTCGATCATCATCCATGGCACGACACTGGCGACCAATGCGCTGATCGAGCGCAAGGGTGCGAAGACCGCGCTGCTGACCACCGAGGGCTTCCGCGATTCCGTGGAGATGGCCTACGAGAACCGGTTCGAGCAGTACGACATCAATATCGACCGGCCGAAGCCGCTGGTGCCGCGCCATCTGCGCCTGCCGGTGCGCGAGCGGCTGAATGTGAAGGGCGAGGCGCTGATCCCGCTGGACGAGCAGTCCGTGCGCGACCTGATCCCGGTGCTGAAGCGGGAAGGCGTGGAGAGCATCGCCATCGGCTTCATCCATGCCTACGCCAACCCGGCGCATGAGCAGCGCACGGCGGATATCCTGCGCGAGGCCCTGCCCGACCTGTCCTATACGCTGTCCTCCGAGGTCTGCCCGGAAGTGCGCGAGTATGAGCGGCAATCGACCACCTGCGCCAACGCCTATGTGCAGCCGCTGATGGCCAGCTACCTCGCCCGGCTGAAGGCGCAGCTGCACGATCTGGGCTATGGCTGCCCGTTCTTCATGATCACCTCCGGCGGCGGTCTGACGGCGCTGGAAACGGCGATGAAATTCCCGATCCGGCTGGTCGAATCCGGCCCGGCCGGCGGCGCCATCCTGGCCAGCCGCATCGCCGCCGAATGCGGGCTCGACGAAGTGGTGTCCTACGATATGGGCGGCACCACGGCGAAGCTGTGCCTGATCGACAAAGCGCAGCCGCTGGCCTCGCGCACCTTCGAGGTGGACCGCGTCTATCGCTTCATGAAGGGCAGCGGCCTGCCCATCCGCATTCCGGTCATCGAGATGGTGGAGATCGGCGCCGGCGGCGGCTCCATCGCCCATGTCGATACGATGAAGCGCATCACCGTCGGCCCGGAATCCGCCGGCTCCGTCCCCGGCCCGGCCTGCTATGGACGGGGCGGCACGCAGCCCACCGTGACCGACGCCGATGTGGTGATGGGCCGCATCGACCCCGATGTCTTCGCCGGCGGCTCGGTCAGCCTGGCCCCCGATGCGTCCAAGGCGGCGATGGCGACAGAGATCGGCGCGAAGCTGAACCTCTCCGACGCGCTGGCCGCCTTCGGCATCGCCGAGGTGGTGGACGAGAACATGGCCAACGCGGCGCGCGTGCACGCCATCGAATGGGGCAAGGACATCGCCAAGCGCGCGATGATCGCCTTCGGCGGTGCCGCCCCGCTGCACGCCGCACGGCTGGCGGAGAAGCTGGAGATCGACCGCGTCATCATCCCGACCGGGGCCGGTGTCGGCTCGGCGCTGGGCTTCCTGAAGGCCCCCGTCGCCTATGAGGTGGTGCGCAGCCGGCACATGAAGCTGTCGCAATTCGACGCCTCCATCGCCAACGCGACGCTGAAGGAGATGCAGGAGGAGGCGCTGGCCATCGTGCGCGAGGGCGCGCCGAAGGCGGAACTGGTGGAAATCCGACAGGCCTATATGCGCTATGTCGGCCAGGGCCACGAGATCGCCGTCGATGTGCCGGTGCGCGACCTGACGCAGGCCGACGCGCAGCATATGGCCGATGTGTTCGCCAAAGCCTATGCGGCGCTGTATGGCCGGACCATCCCCAATCTCGATATCGAGATCCTGAGCTGGACGCTGACCGTCAGCACCAAGGTGGAGAAGCCCGCGACCGTGCCGATGCCGGTGGAGAGCCTGCCGGCTCCGGAACCGAAATCGCGCAAGCCGATCTTCGATCCGGTGAAGACCGACCATGTCGAGGCCGGCATCTACTGGCGGCCCGACCTGAAGCCCGGCATGCGCATTCCCGGCCCGGCGCTGATCGCCGAGGAACAGACCACCACCGTCGTCTCCTCCAGCTTCGATGCGCTGATCAACGAGCTGGAGTATATTGTTCTCGTCCGCAAGACGGCCGCCTGAGGAAGGACATCGCGATGACCCGGAATTCCGCCCTCGACCAGATCCATCTGCAGATCATGTGGAACCGCCTGCTCTCGGTTGTCGAGGAACAGGCGCAGGCCCTGATCCGCACCGCCTTCTCCACCTCCGTGCGCGAGGCCGGCGATTTGTCAGCCGGCGTGTTCGACACGCGCGGCCGCATGCTGGCGCAGGCCGTTACCGGCACGCCCGGCCATGTGAACGCGATGGCCGCCTCGGTCGGTTTCTTCCTGGAGCGGTTCCCGGCGGAAACGATGAAGGAAGGCGACGTCTTCGTCACCAACGACCCCTGGCTCGGCACCGGCCATCTGCACGATTTCACCGTCGTTACGCCCACCTTCAAGGACGGGAAGATCGTTGCGCTGTTCGCCTCCACCAGCCATGTCGTCGATGTCGGCGGGCGCGGCTTCGGCGCCGATGGCCGGCAGGTCTATGAGGAAGGCATCAACATCCCGATCATGCATCTGGCCCATGCCGGCACGATGAACGAGTCGCTGCTGCAGATCGTGCGCGCCAATGTACGCGAACCGGTGCAGGTCGAAGGCGATCTCTATTCGCTGGCCGCCTGCAACGAGACCGGCAGCCGCCGGCTGGTGGACATGATGCGGGAATTCAGCCTGGACAGCATCGACCCGCTGGGCGAGCACATCATTGAGCACAGCCGGGCGGCAATGCTGGAGGAAATCCGCGCGCTGAAGGCCGGCACCTACAAGAACGCCATGCGCATCGACGGCTATGACAAGCCGATCGACATCGTCGCCACCATGAAGGTCGGCGAGGACGGCATCGATGTCGATTTCGATGGCACCTCGCCGGTCTCCACCTACGGCATCAACGTGCCGCTGACCTATACCCAGGCCTATGCCAGCTTCGGCGTGCGCTGCATGATCGGCGGCAAGGTGCCGAACAATGCCGGCTCGCTGGAGCCGGTTCGCGTCACCGCGACGGAAGGCTCCATCCTGAACGCGCCACATCCCTGCGCCGTCGCCGCGCGCCACGCCATCGGCCAGATGCTGCCGGATGTGGTGCTGGGCTGCCTGGAGCAGGTGATCGGCGATGTGCCGGCGGAAGGTACCTCCTGCCTGTGGAACCCGATGCTGCTGGGCGGCCATGGGCTGGTCGGCGATGCCGATTACGGTAAGGCCACGCCGTTCGCGGTGAACCTGTTCCATACCGGCGGCACCGGCGCGCGGCCCGGAAAGGATGGCCTCTCGGCCACCGCCTTCCCGTCCGGCGTGCGCAACACTCCGGTGGAGATCAACGAGACGGTCGCCCCGCTGATCGTCTGGAAGAAGGAATACCGGACCGATTCCGGTGGCGCCGGGCGCTATCGCGGCGGCACCGGGCAGGTCATGGTGATCTCCCATGCCGAGGGCGCGCCCTTCGCCATTTCCTCCATGTTCGATCGCATGATCCACCCGCCGCGTGGCCGCAAGGGCGGCGCCGAGGGGCAGGTCGGCAAGATGTACCAGCGCGGGACCGGCACCGGCATGAAGCCGAAGGGCCGCCAGCCGATCCCCGCCGGGGAGACGCTGGTGCTGGAGATGCCGGGCGGCGGCGGCTTCGGACGCCCCTATGAGCGGCCAGCGGCGGAGGTTGCGGCGGACGTGCTGGCCGGCTTCGTCTCCCGCGAGGCAGCCGAGCGCGACTATGGCGTGGTCCTGAACGACAATTTCGCCGTGGACGAGGCCGCCACGCAGCAGCGCCGCGCGCAGGCGGCCGCGGAGTAGAGTTTCCCTCTCCCCCGCCCCCGCCCATCACACGCCATATACTCCGCCCGTCACCCCCGCACTTGTTGCGGGGGTCCAGGCTTCAGCTTGCTGGATGCCCGCCCGAGTAGGCTGAATCCTGGATTCCCGGGACAAGCCCGGGAATGACAGTCTGGGGAAGCTGCGCCGACTTTGCGCCTCCCGCGGTATTAAGAACCCCTAAGCCAACTTCTCTTTCGTCTTCAGGAAGCGCAGCTTGGGGTTCTGCTCAATGGCGGTGTCGAGGTGCCAGTTGTTGCGCGCGAGGAAGACGGGATCGCCGTCATGATCCTCCGCCAGGGTCGAGCCGTTGGCATCGCGGAACTTCTTCAGCAGCACGGGATCATCCGATTCGATCCAGCGCGCGGTGATGTACTGGGTCTGCTCGAACTTTACCGGGATGCCGTATTCGGTGCGGATGCGGTCGGCCAGCACGTCGAACTGCAGTACGCCGACCACGCCGACAATCCAGCCGGAATCGAGGTTCGGCTTGAACACGCGGGCCGCCCCCTCCTCCGCCAGCTGAATCAGTGCGGCCCCCAGATGCTTCGCCTTCATCGGGTCTTCCGGGCGCACCCGCTGCAGCATTTCCGGCGCGAAGCTGGGAATGCCGGTGAACTGGATCGGCTCGCCCTCGGTCAGCGCGTCGCCGATGCGCAGATTGCCATGGTTCGGGATGCCGATGATGTCGCCGGCCACCGCCTCCTCCGCGATCTCGCGGTCCTGCGCCAGGAACAGCAGCGGATTGTGCAGGTTCACCTGCTTGTCGGTACGCACATGCTTCAGCTTCATGCCGCGCTTGAAATGGCCCGAGGCCAGCCGGAAGAAGGCGATGCGGTCGCGGTGCTTCGGGTCCATGTTCGCCTGAATCTTGAACACGAAGCCGCTAACCTTGTCCTCCAGCGGGTCGATATTGCGGCCGACCGCCGGCTGCGGGCGCGGCGGCGGCGCCAGCTCGGCCAGCCCGTCCAGCAGCTCGCGCACGCCAAAGCTGTTCACCGCACTGCCGAAATAGACCGGGGTCAGATGCCCCTCGCGGTACATTTCCAGATCGAATTCCGGCATCAGCCCGCGCGCCATCTCCACCTGCTCGCGCAGCTCCGCCGCCGCATGGGACGGCAGCAGCTGGTCGATCTTCGGATCGTCCAGCCCGTCGCATGTCGTGGTCTCGCCGGCCAGCGAACTGCGGCTCTTCGGCATCAGCACCAGCCGGTCCTTCATCAGGTCATAGCAGCCAAGGAAGCCCGGCCCCATGCCGATCGGCCAGGAGGCCGGTGTGACATGCAGCTGCAGTTCGTCCTCAATCTGCGACAGCAGCTCGAACGGATCGCGCGCCTCGCGGTCCATCTTGTTGATGAAGGTGATGATCGGCACGTTGCGCAGGCGGCAGACCTCGAACAGCTTGCGGGTCTGCTCCTCGATGCCCTTGGCGGCGTCGATCACCATGACAGCCGAATCCACCGCCGTCAGCGTGCGGTAGGTGTCCTCGCTGAAATCCTCATGGCCCGGCGTGTCGAGCAGGTTGAAGGTGCGGTTCTCATAGTCGAAGGTCATCACCGAGACGGTGACCGAGATGCCCCGCTCCTTCTCCACCTTCATCCAGTCGGAGCGCGCACGCCGCGCGTCACCGCGCGCCTTCACGGCACCCGCAAGCTGGATGGCGCCGCCGAACAGCAGCAGCTTTTCGGTCAGCGTGGTCTTGCCGGCGTCCGGATGCGCGATGATCGCGAAGGTCCGGCGCCGCGACACGGTGTCGGCGAACTCGGTCATGGAACTCATAAGGGCGTTTCGAAACGTGGGCGTTAGGTGCCCCGTCGCGCCCGCGAAGTCAATGGCCGCTGGGAAATTCCCCCTTGCCTGCCGGGCCGTTCTGCGGCCAACTTGATAGCAAGAGTTACATTTCAGGGATGCCATCGCGATGACCGAAACCACCTTAATCCGCAATGCCGACTGGGTCGTGGCCTTCGACAAGGCGAAGGGCGAGCATGTCTATCTGCGCGATGCCGACGTCGCCTTCGAGGGCAACCGCATCACCCATGTCGGCAAGGGCTACGAGGGCAAGGCAGACCGCGAGATCGACGGCCGCAACCGTGTCGTCATGCCGGGCATGGTCAATGCCCATTCGCACCCGACCAGCGAGCCGCTGCGCAAGGGCATCACCGACGAGACCCGCAGCCCCGGCTTCTGGCATTCCTCGCTGTACGAGTACCTGACTGTCTTCGAGAACGATCCCGACGGCTATCAGGCCTGCATGCAGGTGGCGATGGCGGAGCTGCTGATGAGCGGCTGCACCACCGTGGCCGACCTGTCGATTGCCTTCGAGGGGTGGCTCGACACGCTGGCCGACAGTGGCATCCGCGCCGTGGTCGCGCCGATGTACCGCGACGCGCGCTGGTACACGACCGACGGGCACGAGCTGAAATATGACTGGAACCCGGAGAATGGCCGCAAGGGCTTCGAGAAGGCACGGCGGATCATCGACCTTGCCAACCAGCACCCGTCCGGCCGGCTGTCCGGCATGGTCTGCCCGGCGCAGATCGACACCTGCACGCCGGAGCTGATCCGCGACAGCTTCGACTATGCGGTGGAGAAGAACCTGCCGTTCCAGATCCACGCCGCGCAGGCGGTGACCGAATTCCTGGAGATGCAGCGCCGCCACGGGCTGACGCCGATCCAGTGGATGGAGTCCATCGGCGCGCTGGGCGAGCATTCGATCATCGGCCACGGCATCTTCCTCGACCATCATCCCTGGCTGCACTGGACGACGCGCAAGGATCTGGGCCTGCTGGCCGACAGCGGCTCGACCGTGGCGCACTGCCCGACCGTGTTCGCCCGGCGCGGCATCACGCTGCGCACCTTCGGCGGCTATATCCGGGCCGGCGTGAATATGGGCATCGGCACCGACACCTATCCGCATAATTTCCTGGAGGAGATGCGCTGCGTCGCCATGTATGCCCGCGTCATCGGCGAGAGTGTGGACGACCTGAACACCTCCGACGTGTTCAACGCCGCCACGCTGGGCGGTGCCAAGGCCCTGCGCCAGCCGGACATCGGCGGCATCGCGCCCGGCTTCAAGGCCGATATCGTGCTGCTGGACGCCAAGCACCCGGCGATGATGCCGCTGCGTGAGCCGGTGCGCAGCCTGGTCTATGTCGCCGGCGACCGCGCGGTGAACGATGTGTTCGTCGATGGACGACAGGTGGTGCAGGACGGCAAGTGCCTGACCATCGATCTGCAGACTGCCTCCGAGGCACTGGAGGAGGCGCAGAAGCGCTCCCTGAAGAAGGTCTCCAAGCTGGACTGGAACAATCGCAGCGCGGATGAGCTGGCCCCTATGGCCTATCGCACCGTTGACCGGCTAAACTGACCTCGAATCGTCACTCAACCTTCAAAAAAAGAAACGCCCAAACCATGACCAAGACCTATTTTCCGGCTGCCGGTTCCGACTGGGAACGGCAGGAGCCGGCGGCTGCCGGTTTCGATGCCACGGCCCTTCAGGCCGCCGTCGATCACGCCATCTCGCACGAGACCGGCTGGGACCGCGACATCATGAAGGTGCTGACCGAGGGCCATTTCGAGCCGCCGCCCTATAACGAGATCCTGGGGCCGGTGCGCGAGCGCACGGGGCCGAACGGCCTGATCCTGAAGGGCGGGCGCATCGTCGCCGAATGGGGCGATACCAGCCGCGCCGACATGACCTTCTCGGTCTCCAAGAGCTACCTGTCGATCTGCGCCGGCCTTGCCGTGAAGAAGGGGCTGATCAAGGACATCCACGCCCCGATCCGCGAGCTGGTGAAGGATGGCGGCTTCGAGTCGGAGCAGAACCGCGACATCACCTGGCATCATCTGCTGCAGCAGACCAGCGAATGGGAAGGCACGCTGTGGGACAAGCCGGACCTGCTGGACCGCCACCGCGACCTGACCAGCGAGGGTGCCAATTCCAAGAAGGGCACCCACCGCGACCTGCAGAAGCCGGGCAGCTTCTGGGAATATAACGACATCCGCGTGAACCGGCTGTCGCTGGCCCTGCTGCGCGTGCTGGGCGAAGGCCTGCCTGCCGTGCTGAAGCGCGAGGTGATGGACCCGATCGGCGCCTCGCAGGACTGGGAATGGCATGGCTACCGCAATTCCTATGTCGAGATCGGCGGCAAGCAGGTGCAGTCCGTCTCCGGCGGCGGCCACTGGGGCGGCGGCATGATGATCGGCTCGCGCGACCATGCCCGCGTCGGCCTGCTGATGGCCAACAAGGGCAAGTGGAGCGGCACGGAAATCCTGCCGGAGAGCTGGATCGACGCCTCGCTGCAGCCCTGCGACCTGCAGCCGATCTACGGCTATATGTGGTGGCTGAACACCGACCGGAAGCAATATCCCAGCGCGCCGGAGACCAGCTTCTTTGCGGTCGGCGCCGGCAATTCGATCATCTGGATGGACCCGACGCACGACCTCGTCGCCGTGGTGCGCTGGATCGCCAAGCCGGGCTTCGACGGTTTCTGCCGACGCGTGATGGAGGCGATGCGCTAAGGGGGTGCCATGTCCTCCCCCACCCCCTCCCCGGATTCGGGCGCCCTTCCCAACGCGGTGAAGGGCATCCTGTGCATGATCACCGGATCGGCGATCATCACGCTGAACGACACCGCGATGAAATGGCTGACGACCGACGGCGTGCCGGTCGGCCAGGTCATGTTCATCCGCGGCTGCGTTGCCATCGTGCTGGTCTATCTGACGATGCGCCGGCTGTTCGGCCGCGAGTCGCTGCGGGTGAACAGCTGGAAGGCGCAGCTTGCCCGCGGCTTCCTGTTCTGGCTGGCGGCCTTCATCTATAACCACGCGCTGCACCATCTGCCGCTGGCGACCGCCATCAGCCTGTCCTTCGTCGCTCCGCTGTTCGTCACCGCGCTGGCGGTGCCGCTGCTGGGCGAGCGGGTCGGCTGGCGGCGCTGGACGGCCGTGCTGGTCGGCTTTGCCGGCATGCTGATCATGATGCGGCCAGGCGGCGACATCGTGCTGATCTTCGCCACCCTGCCGATCATCGCCGCCTTCGTCGGCGCGGTGCGCGACATCCTGACCCGCAAGATGAGCGCGACCGAGACCTCCGCCTCGATCCTGATGGTCACCACGGTGATGGTCACGCTGACCAGCGTGCCGACCGCCTTCGCCGGCGACTGGATCATGCCCGAGCCTTCGCATCTGGCGATCATGGTAGCGGCTGCCTGCTGCATGGTGCTGGCGCATTATCTGGTTATCGAGAGCCTGCGCCTGGCCGAGGCCGGCCTCGTGGTGCCGTTCAAGTACACCCAGCTGATCTGGGGTGCTGTCATCGGCTTCGCGATCTGGGGCTATGTGCCGGATATCTGGCAATGGATCGGTGCCGCCGTGGTGATCGGCAGCGGGCTGTTCATCTTCCGCCGGGAGATCACCCTTGCCCGACAGAGACGATAGGCCCTCGGCCATTCCGCTGCCCAGTTCGCCGACCGCGCAGTCGGCGCCGCCGGTACGGCCTGTCTCGGTCTCGACAGCACCGGGCAAGGGCATCGGACTGACCGTCGGCGGCACGGCGATCATCACCTTCAACGACGCCATCATGAAATGGCTGTCGGCCTTCCTGCCGGTCGGCGAGGCGCTGTTCGTGCGCGGCGGCTTCGCCATACCCTTCATCTGCCTGCTGGCCTGCCTGACCGGTGGCTGGCGCACGCTGCGCGTGGGCCGCTGGAAGGCGCAGCTGCTGCGCGGCTCGCTTGTGGTCGCCGGCTCCTATTTCTTCTTCTACTCGGTGAAATACCTGCCGCTGGCCGATGTAGTGGCCATCGGTTTCGCCGGGCCGCTCTTCACCACCGCACTGGCACCGTTCTTCCTGGGCGAGCGGGTGGGCTGGCGGCGCTGGAGTGCTGTGCTGATCGGCTTCGGCGGCGTGCTGCTGATGGTCCGCCCACAGGCCGCCTTCACCGGGGAGCTTGGCTGGATCGTGCTGCTGCCGCTGTGCGGTGCCTGCACGGGCGCCGTGCGCGACATCGTCACCCGCAAGCTGATGGCGACCGAGACCACCTCCGGTACGCTGCTGGTGACGACCTTCTGCGTCACCCTGTCCGGCCTCGCCACCTGGCCGCTGGGCTGGGTGCCGCTGGACAGCCAGCTGACGCTGCTGCTGGCCGCCACCAGCATCCTGTTGGCCTCGGCGCATTTCCTGCTGATCACCGCCTATCGCTTCGCCGAGGCGGCACTGATCGCGCCCTTCCGCTTCATCAACCTGCTGTGGGCGGCGATCTTCGGCTATCTGTTCTGGGGCGATGTCCCGAACGCGACCATGCTGGCCGGCGCCGCCGTGGTCATCGGCTCCAACCTGTTCATCTGGCACCGCGAGACGCGGCTGGCTAAGCGTCGCTAGATGACAACGTCCAGCAGCATCATGGTCACGAACCCGGCCATCAGCGCGAAGGTCGCCGGCGTCTCATAGCCATTGCGGTGGGTCTCGGGGATGACCTCATGGCTGATGACGAAGATCATCGCCCCTGCCGCCGCCGCCAGCGCCCAGGGCAGCGCCGGCTCCACGACGCTGACGAGGCCGGCGCCAATGAAGCCGCCGAACACCTCCACCACGCCAGTCAGCAGCGCGATGCCGATGGCCACTGCGCGGCTGTAGCCGAGGCCCAGCATGACCAGCGCCACGATGAAGCCTTCCGGCAGGTTCTGGATGAAGATGCCGCTGGTCAGTGACAGCCCGTTGGAAATATCGCCGCCGCCGAATCCGACGCCGACCGCCAGACCTTCCGGGAAATTGTGGAAGGTGATGGCCAGCACGAACAGCCAGACCCGACGGATTTCGACGGCATCGACATTTTCCGGCCCTTTGATCATGTGCTCATGCGGCAGGAACCGGTGCACGACATAGAGGCCGTAAGCGCCGATCATCATGCCCAGCGTGACCACAACGACGCCGGCCAGCGCGCTGCCATACTGCTCCGCGCCGATATCCACGCCCTGCAGGATCAGCGAGAAGCAGGCCGCCGCCAGCATGATACCCGCCGCATAGCCCAGCAGCATGTCCTGGGTGCGCTGCGAGATGGTGGTAACGGCGAAGACCGGCAAGGCGCCGACACCGGTCGCCGCGCCCGCCGCAAGGCTGGCGATGACGCCGATCCAGATCATCGGCAGGCCGGCAAAGAACAGTTCGACACTCGCCATTGGGATTCTTTCCTTGAGCGGACGCAAAAAGGGCGCCGGACTATTTAAGACGGTCCGGCGCCCTGTGCGAGACTATTCGCGGAGGATTACTGCAACAGGCTGCGCAGCATCCAGGCGGTCTTCTCATGCGTCTGCATGCGCTGGGTCAGCAGATCGACCGTCGGTTCGTCGCCGGCCTTGTCGGCCAGCGGCAGCAACTCGCGCGCGGTGCGCACCACCGCCTCCTGGTCCTTCACCAGCTGGGCGATCATCTCCTCGGCGGAGGGAACGCCGGTCTCTTCCTTCACGCTGGACAGCTTCGCATACTGCGAATAGCTGCCCGGCGCCGGGAAACCGAGGGCACGGATACGCTCGGCAATCTCGTCCACCGCCAGCGCCAGGGCGTTGTACTGCTCCTCGAACATGAGGTGCAGCGTGTTGAACATGCGCCCGGTCACGTTCCAGTGGAAATTATGCGTCTTCAGATACAGCGTGTAGGTATCCGCGAGCAGCCGGGACAGCCCGTCCGCAATCGCCTTGCGGTCCTTCTTGCTGATGCCGATGTCGATTTCCGTACTCGTGCCCATCCGAACTCTCCTTCCGGTTGGCGAGGATGCCCCTGGGGGGATGGCCGATGATGACCTGGATCAGGCGGCCTCCTGCGCCTTATTTACTTGCGCGCTGACAGCCTCCGCTTCAAGGGTGACTGCAACCGCATGAACCACGGCGGCGATGCGGATCGACGCCTGGATGGCCTCGCTCTTCAGGCCGTGCTTCAGCAGCTCGCGCTCGTGCGAATCGATGCACATGCCGCAGCCATTGATGGCGGAAACCGCCAGGCTCCACAGCTCGAAATCCGCCTTCTCCACGCCGGGCTTGCCGATCACGTTCATGCGCAGGCGCGCCGGCATGGTGTGATACTCCTCGTTCGAGGAGAGGTGCACGAAGCGATAGTAGATGTTGTTCATGCCCATGATCGCGGCAGCAGACCGCGCGGCAGTCAGCGCCTCCGGCGACAGCTTCTCAGCTGCCTGCGCCTCGATGGCGGCAATCACCTCGGCATTGCGCGAGGCAATCGCGGAGGCGAGGAAGGTGCCCCACAGCTGCTGCTGGGTCAGGGTCTCCTCGTCGGCGAGGCTGGACAGGTTCAGCTTCAGGTCGCGCGCATAGTCAGGCAGCGCGCTCTTCAGGGTGTCGATGCTCATGGCAGGCTCCTTATTGGAAATCCGGTAGAGGCAGAGAGCGGCGGACGGTTCACCCGCGGGGGATGAGAGGGTGGGATGACGGGTGGCCATCCGCCGCCCCTCAGGCGCTGTTTAGGCGGCCTTGAGGGTCTCTTCGCCCTTCTGCCAGTTGCACGGGCACAGCTCGTCGGTCTGCAGCGCGTCCAGCACGCGGATGACTTCCTTCGGGTTGCGGCCGACCGACAGGTCGTTCACCGACACGAAGCGGATGATGCCGTCCGGATCGACGATGAAGGTGGCGCGGTTGGCGACGCCCTCTTCCTTGTCGAGAATGCCGAGGGCAGCGCTCAGCTCCTTCTTGATGTCGGCCAGCCACGGATAGGTGACAGCCTTCAGGTCATCGCGGCTCTGGCGCCAGGCGACATGCACGAACTCGGAGTCGGTGGAGCCGCCGATAAGAACCGCGTCGCGATCCGCGAAATCCTCGTTCAGCTCGCCGAACGCCACGATCTCGGTCGGGCACACGAAGGTGAAGTCCTTCGGCCAGAACATGTAGACCTTCCACTTGCCCTCGAAGCTGTCCTGGTTCAGAACCGGGAAGTCCTTCGGCAGCTCGGCCGACTCAACGGCCTTCAGGGAATAAGCGGGGAACTTGTCGCCAATGGTAAGCATGTTGATGTCTCTCCATGAATTGGGTTCGGGTAAGCCGACAAACGGAATATGCTGCAGCGCACGCATTCTTTCCAATGAGTTAATCCGATAGTTACAATCGATAAAATCAATGACCCCACTCCCCACCCTGAAGCAGCTCCGCTATCTCGTGGCATTGGCCGAACATCATCATTTCGGTAAGGCCGCCGAGGCCTGCTTCGTCACCCAATCCACCCTAAGCGCCGGCATCCAAGAGCTGGAAACCCTGCTGGGCACGGTGCTGGTGGATCGCGGCAACCGCAGTGTGATCTTCACCCCTGTGGGTGAGGCCGTGCTGCAGCGCGCAAGAAAGCTGCTGAGTGATGCGGAGGAACTGGTGGAGGAGGCCGCCGCCGGCCGGCAGCCGCTGTCCGGCCGCCTGCGCATGGGCGTCATCCCGACGGTGGGCCCGTTCCTGCTGCCCCGCATCCTGCCCGCCCTGCGGGAGGCCTATCCGGCACTGAAGCTGTATCTGACCGAGGACCGCACCGAACGGCTGGTCGAGCAGTTGAAGGAGGGCGCGCTGGATATCCTGCTGCTGGCCCTGCCGTACGACATCGGCGATGTCGAGACCGTCTCCCTGGCCGGAGACAGCTTCTATTTCTGTTGCCTGCCGGAGCATCCGCTGGCGCAGCGCAACCTTGTCCCGGTGGAAGCGCTGAAGGGCGAGAATCTGC
Source organism: Oceanibaculum indicum P24 (assembly GCF_000299935.1). Taxonomy (NCBI): domain Bacteria; kingdom Pseudomonadati; phylum Pseudomonadota; class Alphaproteobacteria; order Rhodospirillales; family Oceanibaculaceae; genus Oceanibaculum; species Oceanibaculum indicum. The sequence continues at coordinate 85,086 of NZ_AMRL01000008.1, forward strand.
TGCTGCTGGAAGACGGGCATTGCCTGCGCGACCATGCGCTGGCCGCCTGCCGGCTGGAAGGCGCGCGGAACAGCCAGGGCTTCCGCGCCACCAGCCTGCATACGCTGGTGCAGATGGTCGATAACGGGCTGGGTGTCACGCTGCTGCCGAAGCTGGCGCTGGATGGCAAGCTGCTGGACGGCACCCGTCTGGTCGCGCGGCCCATGGACGACCCTGAGGCCACGCGTGAGATCGGGCTGGTCTGGCGGCGCGGCACCGCCCGGCGCGAGGAATTCCAGCTTCTCGCCGATTTCTTGAAAGCGCAGATGGCGGCGCTATCTACCTGACCTTAAAGCTTTTCCGGCAGGACCATAGAATGATAACCAACACAGCCCGCGCCTTCTGGATTGACCGGCCCGGCAAGGGCGTGATCCGCGAGGAGAGCCTGCCGGAACCGGCCGGGGGCGAAGTGCGCGTACGCACGCTCTACAGCGCCGTCAGCCGGGGCACGGAGAGCCTGGTGTTCCAGGGCAAGGTGCCGCAGAGCCAGTGGCAGGCGATGCGCGCTCCCTTCCAGGGCGGCTTCTTCCCCGCCCCGCTGAAATATGGCTACATCAATATCGGTGTGGTGGAGGATGGCGCCCTGCCCGCCGGCACCCCAATCTTCTGCCTGTACCCGCATCAGGACCGCTATGTCGTGCCGGCCGATGCCGTCACCCCCCTGCCCGACAGCCTGCCGCCGGAACGTGCCGTGCTGGCCGCCAATATGGAAACCGCGATCAACGGGCTCTGGGATGCCGCCCCGCTGGTCGGTGACCGCATCGCGGTGATCGGCGCCGGCGTGGTCGGCTGTCTGGTCGCCTTTCTGGCCAGCCGCCTGCCGGGCGCAAAGGTCGAGCTGATCGATATCGATCCGGCCAAGGCCGCCATCGCCGAGGCGCTGGGCATCCCCTTCGCGCTGACCCGCGACGCCACCCGCGAGGCCGATATCGTCATCCATGCCAGCGGTAACCCGATGGGGCTGCAAAGCGCGCTGACCTTCGCCGCCTATGAAGCCACAGTGCTGGAAATGAGCTGGTACGGCAGCACGCTTGTTCCTCTTCCATTGGGTGAAGAGTTTCATTCCAAACGATTGATTTTGAAATCATCTCAGGTCGGCGGCATCTCCCCGGCCCGGCGGGCGCGGCGCTGCTATGCCGACCGCATGGCGCTGGCCCTGTCGCTGCTGGCCGATGACCGGCTGGACGCGCTGATCACCGGTGAAAGCCCGTTCGAGGAACTGCCGGACCTCATGCCCACACTCGCGTCAAACCCTGCCGGCACGCTCTGCCACCGCATCCGTTACTGAGGAATCCATCATGTTCAGCGTCACCGTCCGCGACCATTTCATGATCGCCCACAGCTTCGTGGGTGAAGTGTTCGGCCCTGCCCAGGCGCTGCATGGCGCCACCTATGTGGTGGATGTCGAGTTCCGCCGCCCGAAGCTGGACAGCGACGGCATCGTCGTCGATATCGGCCGCGCGACCGACACGCTGAAAGCCGTGCTGGCGGAGTTCAACTTCAAGAATCTGGACGAGGAAGAACAGTTCCGCGGCCAGAACACCACCACCGAATTCATGGCCAAGGTGGTGTTCGACCGCATGGCGGCGCGCATCGCGGCGGGCGATCTGGGCGCGCAGGCCGGTGGCCTCACCGGCATGAAGGTCGCCCTGCATGAAAGTCACGCCGCCTGGGCCGCCTATGAGGGCAGTCTGCAAGCGTGAGCAGCCTGCATTTCTTGCTGCCGGGCGATCCGGAGACGCGCACCGGCGGCTACCTCTATGATGCCCGCATCACCGCCGGGCTGGAAGCGCTTGGCTGGACGCTCCATCGCCATCGGCTGGCCGACAGCTTCCCCTTCCCCGGCGCCACAGATCTGGGCCAGGCGGGCGATATCCTCGCCAGCCTGCCGGACGATGCGCTGGTGCTGATCGACGGGCTGGCGCTGGGCGTGCTGCCCGCCGTGATCGCTCCGCACGCCACAAGGCTGCGCCTCGCCGCACTGGTGCACCATCCGCTCGCCGAGGAAACCGGACTGGACGAAGCGGCCCGGCACTGGCTGTTCGAAAGCGAGAAGGCGGCGCTGGCGATGGTCCGCCATGTCGTCGTCACCAGCCCCTTCACAGCCACGGCGCTGGTCCCCTATGGCGTGCCGGCACAGCGCGTCACGGTGATCCTGCCCGGCACCGACCCCGCCCCGGTGGCGCAGGGCTCCGGCAACCCCGGTCTGCATATCCTCGCCGTCGGCACGCTGACGCCGCGCAAGGGGCATGACGTGCTGCTGACCGCGCTGGGCACGCTGCTGCACCATGACTGGACGCTGACACTGGCCGGCGGCGCACGCGACGAGGCAACAGCGGCGCTGGTCAAAAAATTGCTTCAGAACAAGAACTTATCGGATCGTGTCACTATGGCTGGCGAAGTCGATGGCGCGGCACTGGCGGCCCTCTATGACCGGGCCGACCTGTTCGCGCTGGCCTCGCATTATGAGGGCTATGGCATGGTGTTCGCCGAGGCGCTGGCGCGCGGCCTGCCGGTCATCGGCACCACCGGCGGCGCGATCCCGACCACCGTTCCGCCCGAGGCCGGGCTGCTGGTGCCACCCGGCGATGCCGATGCCTTCGCGCAGGCGCTGGAAAGACTGATGACCAATCATGCCCTGCGTCAGACTCTCCGCGATGGCGCGCTGAAGGCACGCGATACCCTGCCGCGCTGGCCGGATCAGGCCCGCGCCCTCGCAACCCTGCTGGAGACGCTATGAGCGGCTTCTCATCCGACTGGCTCGCCCTGCGCGCACCCTATGACGATGCGGCGCGCGACAAGGCGCTGCTAGACCGATTGCGGGACTGGCGCGTGCGCTATGGCGGGATCGGCATTCTCGATCTCGGCTGCGGCACCGGTGCCTCCCTGCGGGCGCTGGCGCCGCTGCTGCGCGGCACGCAGCGCTGGGTGATGGCGGATCATGACCCTGCCCTGCTGAAGGCGATCCCGGACCACACCGCCCGCTGGGCGTCGGCGGCTGGCCATGAGATGACGGGAGACGCTGTCACCGGCACGGGTTTCACCGCCAGTCTGGTCCCGCACCGGGCCGATCTGGCCGCCGGACTGGATGATCTGCCGCTGGACGGCGTGCGCCTGGTCACCGCCTCGGCACTGCTCGATCTGGTCTCGGCGGACTGGCTGGCAAGCCTTGTCGATCTCTGCCGTCGCCACGGCCTCGCCTGTTATGCCGCGCTGACCTATGACGGGCGGCTCGACTGGACACCGGTGGACCGGCTGGATGCGGAGATGCACGCGCTGTTCGACCGGCACCAGCGCGGCACCAAGAGCTTCGGCCCGGCGCTCGGCCCCGATGCCGCGCAGGCCGCGACAGCCGCCTTCCGCGCCGCCGAGTTCACTGTCCAGACGGGCCGCAGCGACTGGCAGATGGAGGCCGGCGACCGCGACATGCAGGAGGCGCTGCTGGCCGGCTATGTCCAGGCCGCGCTGGAGATCGCGCCGGATCGCGCCGGGGAGATCGAACATTGGCGGCAGCGCCGTCGCTTCGCCATCGGTGCCGGCACCAGCCGCCACCGCGTCGGCCATACCGATCTGCTGGCCCTGCCAGGCTAACTATTCTTTCTGAGGTCGAAGTCGAACAGCACATCTGCCCCCATCGGATGGATGCGGCAGGGCGGCCGCAAGGCGCTGTCTAGGCTGTCGATGACCGGCAGGGTGATCGCCGGTACGCCGGAGCCGATCAGCATTGGCGCCACCGCGATCTGCAGCCGGTCCAGCAACCCGGCCTGCAGGAAGCCGGAGACGGTGCGCCCGCCGCCTTCGATGAAGATGCGGGACAAGCCCAGCCCGCGCAGCGCCGACAGGATATCGGCGGGAGCGATGCCTTCCGGCCGTGCCGGAAGCACAAACCGCTCCCCCGGCCCGTCAACGGTGCCGGTCAGCACCAGCGTGCGGGCCTCGCCGTCGGTGAATATCCTGCGATCACGCGGGAGGCGGCCCATCGGGTCGATCACCGCGCGCACCGGGTTGCGGCCCGGCACATGGCGCACGGTCAGTGCCGGATCGTCCGCCGCCACCGTGCCGGCACCGACCAGCACGCAATCGGCCAGTGCGCGCAGCCGGTGCAGATGGACGATATTCTCCTGCCCGGTCACATAATGCGACTTGCCGCTGGCGGTCGCGATGCGGCCATCCAGGCTCTGCCCCAGATGGGCCAGCACCCAGGGGCCGTCCTCCAGACCGGCGCAGGGATCGCTGTCGGCCATGCTATTGCCGGATCGCCTCGGCCTCGATGATGAGATCGACCCTGTCGCCGACCCAGCCATTCTCGACTGCGTACATCATGCCGAAATCGCTGCGCTTGAAGCTGCCGCGCGCGGAGATACCGGTGACAAAATTGGGCTTGGAGAGCAGGCCGCCACCGAACGGGTACTCGGCGCTCTTGTTCCAGGTCACGTCCAGCGTGACCGGCCTGGTGACGCCAAGGATGGTCAAGTCGCCCGTGACCTTGCCGGTACGCTCGCCGGTCGGTTCGCTGCCGGTCATGGTGAAGACCATCTCCGGAAATTCCCCGGCATTCAGGAAGTCAGGGCCACGCAGATGCTCGTCGCGCTTCTCGTGCGCGGTATAGACGCTGGCACTCTTGATCTTGACCGTGAGGTCGGAGAGCTGCCGCGTCTCGCGGTCGAAGCGGAAGCTGCCCTCGGCCTCGCGGAACAGGCCCAGAACCTTCGCATAGCCGATGTGATCGACCAGGAAGCCGATGGACAGATGCTCCGGGTCGATCTTGTAGGCCTCCGGCGCCGCTTCGGCGCGCACGGCGCCCAGCGTCAGCAGGGCTGCCAGCGTCAGCGCGGGAAGTTGCCGCATCAGGGTCATAAGGTTCGCTCCTTCCGTTCGGTTCGGTACAGAAAGAGACTATCGATGGCGAATGAGGCAGTCACAAGGCCGGTCGCCAGCGCCGCCAGGGCAGTGGCCGCGAAATCCGGCAGGCCAGGCACCAGTGCCGCCACCAGCGCTATGGCCTGCACGACGAAGACACTCTTGCGGCGCAGGCTGGGCGGCAACGGCCGGTCATAGCGCGGCATCAGCGTGAGCCAGGCTAGGAACAGGTAGCGCAGCGCGCCGCACAGCACGACCCAGGGGCCGGCCGCCGTGCCTTCCGCCACCAGCAGGCACAGCACCAGGATGAGGAAGCCATCGACCTCCATATCGAAGCGCGCGCCAAAGGCGCTGACCAGACCCAGCCGCCGCGCCAGCCAGCCATCCAGCCCGTCCAGCGCCAGGATCGCCAGCGCCGTCAGCGGCAGCAGCCAGCCCAGATTGGCGGCTTCCTCCACGCGGCCGATGAGGCCGGCCAGCAGGCACACGCCGGCGGCGCGCAGCAGCGTGACCAGATTGGCGGCGCCAAAGCGGGTATGCGGCGCGTGGTGGGACAGCCCGCGGATCAGGAACCCGCCGATCAGCGCGAAGGGCAGCAGGCTCTGCGCGAATTGCAGCGGGTGCGCCATCTGGCCGATCAGCAGGGCCAGCATGGCTGCCGCCGTCAGCGCGACGGCCAGCACCGCGTCGCGGCGCAGACGCGGCGTTATCGCCGTACCAGCCTCGCCCGGAAACATCATCGCCCCTTGGCCTCACGATAATTCATGACAGTTCATATGCCGTAACGCTTGACCGCGCCGACCCACTCTGAAAGATGGCACTCGACATGCCGCCCTCGCCAGTTCCTACCGGCCCGGCACTTTGCAAACACATATAAGATGGACGCCCCATGAGAGACTTCCACCGTCCCGGCCGCTCGCCGGTCTATGCCCAGAACGCCGCGGTCGCCACCTCGCATCCGCAGGCCACCCTGGCCGCCCTCAACATCCTGCAGCAGGGCGGCAACGCGGTCGATGCTGCCGTCGCCGCCGTGGCGCTGCTGGGTGTCATCGAACCGGCGATGACCGGCATCGGCGGCGATTGCTTCGTGCTGTACGTGCCGAAGGGCAAGGGCAAGGTGATCGCGCTGAACGGGTCCGGCAAGGCGCCGGCCGCCGCTCATGCCGAATGGTATGCCGAGCGCGGCGAGACCACGCAGCCGCTGAACAGCCCGCATGGTGTCACCGTTCCGGGCGCCGTCGCCGCCTGGGACCGACTGGTCGCCGATCATGGCACCAAGTCGTTGGGCGAGCTGCTGCAGCCGGCCATCAAGGCGGCCGAGGAAGGCTTCGTCGTCGCCCCGAAGGTCGGCAGCGACTGGGCCGGCGATGCGCCGCGCCTGGCCGCCGATCCGGTCAGCAGCAAGATCGTGCTGGTGGACGGCAAGGCGCCGGCCATCGGCTCCGTCTTCAAGGCGCCGCTGTTGGCGGCCACGCTGAAGAAGATCGCGGCTAAGGGCCGGGACGGCTTCTACACCGGCGAGGTGGCGGAGGATATCGTCAGCCACCTGAACAGTCGCGGCGGCCTGCACACGCTGGAGGATTTCGCCAACGCCGCGCCGGAATATGTCGAGCCGATCAAGACCACCTACAAGGGCCTCGACATCTATGAATGCCCGCCGAACGGCCAGGGCATCACCGCGCTGATCATCCTGAACATCCTGTCCGGCTTCGACCTGAAGGATACCGGCCTCAGCGAGGCCGACCGCATCCATCTGCTGGCCGAGGCGACCAAGCTGGCCTATCACCAGCGCGACGACTATATCGGCGATCCGGCCCAGGTGAAGATCCCGGTGGAGAAGATCCTGAGTGCCGGCTATGCCGACGCGCTGCGCGCCCGGATCGACATGAGCAAGGCCGGCGCGCCGGTCTCCGTCGATGTGGACAGCGTGGAGCACAAGGACACGACCTATCTGTGCGTCGTGGACAAGGACGGCAACGCGATCTCCTTCATCAACTCGGTGTTCCACGGATTCGGCAGCACCATCGTTACGCCGAAGACCGGCGTGGTGCTGCAGAATCGCGGCCTGTCCTTCAAGTTCGCGCCGGGCCATGTGAATTCCATCGCGCCGGGCAAGCGGCCGATGCACACCATCATCCCGGCGATGGCGATGAAGGGCGACACCTGTGTCGGTCCGTTCGGCGTAATGGGCGGCCAGTATCAGTCCACCGGCCATGCCGGCTTCATCACCAACATGCTGGATCGCGGCATGGACATCCAGGAGGCGATGGATGCCCCCCGTACCTTCGCCTATGGCGGTCCGCTGCAGGTGGAGAACGGCGTCGATGACGCGACCATCGCCGATCTGGAAAAGCGCGGCCACACGGTCGAACGTGCCCCGGCGAAGAAGCCGATCGGCGGCAGCCAGGCGATCTTCCGCGATCTGGAGACCGGCGTTCTGGTCGCCGGCTCCGACCCGCGCAAGGATGGCTGCGCGCTGGGCTATTAAAGGCTAGTCACCCGCCCGTGCCTCGCTCAGGGTGGCCCTGGCCGCCCTGAGCCGGCTGCGGCAGGCATGGACGAAGGCGCCATAGCCGACCGCCGTGCAGACCGCCATCATGATGATCAGCGGCCAGGCGCTGTCGGACAGCGCATGACCGATGATGAAGGTCAGCAACCCGCCCAGCGCCATCTGGGAAAAGCCCAGCAGGCCGGAGGCCGATCCGGCAACGCCCGGGTCCACGCTGACTGCACCCGAGACCCCGCTCGGCTGGCTGACGCCATTGCCCATGGCGATAACCCCCATCGGCGCGAACAGGCCGAAGAGCGACAGCGGCAGCCAGAGTGCCGCCGCGATCATCGCCACCACCCCCACTGTCGAGATCGCCACGCCCAGCCGGATCATCCGGTCCACGCCATAGCGCATGCTGAGCCGCCCGGCGATGAAGCTGCCGGTCATGTAGCCGACCGCCACCAGGATGAAATAGATGCCGTAATCCTGGGGCGAGGCGCCGATCAGCTCGATCACCACATAGGGCGCACCACCGATGAAGGCGAAGAAGGCCCCGGTCGAGAACGCAACCGACAGCGCATAGCCGGCATAGACGGGCTGGCGCATCAGCCGGCCATAGATGCCGATCATGGTCCCGAGGCTCGCCCCCTCAATACGCTGGAAGTTGGTTTCATGCAGCCAGCGCGTGGCAGCGGCCATGACCAGCGCGCCGAACACGGCCACGAACAGGAAGCTCGCCTGCCAGCCGAACCAGGATTCGAGATAGCCGCCGATGGCCGGCGCGATGGCCGGCGCGACCGCCATCGCCATGACGATATAGGCCAGCACGCTGGCCGCGCGGTCGCGCGTATAGATATCGCGCACCATGGCACGGGTCAGCACCATACCGGCACAGCCGCCCAGCGCCTGCGCGATGCGGCCCAGGATCAGGAATTCGACCGTCGGCGCCACCATCGCCACCAGGCTGGACAGGACATAGAGCGTCAGCCCGCCCAGCAGCACAGGCCGCCGGCCGAACCGGTCGGACAGTGGGCCATAAAACAGCTGCCCCACCGCCACGCCCGCCAGGAACAGCGTCAGGCTGAGCTGGATCGTCGCGTAATCGGTGGCGAAGACGCGCGCCATGTTCGGCATGGAGGGCTGAAAGATATTCAGCGCCAGCGGTCCGGTCATGGTCACCGCGATCAGCATCGCGGTCGGCGGCGTCCGGCGTTCCAAATTCATTCGGTACCAAAAACAGACGGGCAAATTGGCGACAGGAAATTGTCTGGCGCGGTGTCTTCCCGCAAAAGTAGCACGAGATTTCAAAACTCAATATCCCGCCTGTAAGGAGCATTCACAAAAAACATCCATGCGGCTACTCGCGCGGGCATGGCGCTGCCGCTTCCCTGAAACCGGGAAAGGCACTAGCTTGTTGACCAATCAACAAACCCATCCAAGGAATTCCCAGAGGAACCCCATGACTGGTCCGAAAACCCTGCTTGAGATGTCCGGCGCGCCGCTGACGCCGTCTGCCCTGTCCGCTGCCGCCATCGTCTCGATCGATTGCCAGAACGAATATGTGAATGGTGCGCTGGCTCTGCCCGGCGTGGCGAGCGCGCTGGCCGAATGCGCCCGGGTGATCGCCGCCGCGCGCGCCGCCGGCACGCCGATCATCCATATCGCCCATCGCGGCAAGTCCGGCGGGGCGTTCGATCCAGATGCCCCGCGCGGACAGATCGCCGAACCGGTAAAGCCGGCGGAGGGCGAGACGGTGATCTGGAAGCCGCTGCCCAACGCCTTCGCCCAGACCGATCTGGACGCGGCGGTGAAGGCCACTGGCCGCAAGGAGCTGATCCTGGTCGGCTTCATGACCCATATGTGCGTCAGTTCCACGGCGCGCGCGGCGCTCGATCTCGGCTATCGCTGCACCATCGTGGAGAGTGCGTGCGCAACCCGCGACCTGCCGGCACCCGGCGGCGGCACCATCGGCGCGGCGGAACTGCACCGCGCCTCGCTGGCGGCACTGGCCGACCGCTTCGCCATCATCGCGCCGAACGCGGCTTCGCTGCCGGCCTAAGCGGTGATGGCGCAGGCATGACCGGCCCGCGACACCATCTCCGGACCGGTCTTGCCTGCCTGCTGCTGGTGCTGCTGATGGCACCGCTGGGCGGCTGCGGCACCAATATCGCCCGCAGCGCCGCCTGCGAGCGCTTCCTGTCGGTGCTGGAGCCAGGCTATGACCGCATCGACTGGCTGCGCTGGCGCCACCCCGAGGGCACGCTGAACAATGTGCGCGGCGAGTACCGGCTGGCGGGCAGCGGGGTCACCCGCTGGATTCGCTGCGATTTCGCCGCCGAGGCGCAGGAGGATGGCAGCTTCGCGCTGATCCGGCTGGAGACCGACCGCAAGGGTGTGCTGACGCCGGTACAGCGGCACATGCTGTTCCTGGCGCTGCGGCTGGCCGGCCCGGCCCCGGAGCGCCCCGCCTCCCCCTGGCAACCGGCCGCCTACTTCTTCCAGCAGCTGCTGAACGCGCTGACCGTGGCCAGCCCCTACGCGCTGCTGGCGGCGGGCTTCACGCTGATCTACGGCATCATCGGACGGATCAACTTCGCCTTCGGCGAGATGGCGATGCTGGGCGCCTATGTCACCGTGCTGCTGGCCGTGCTGGCGGGCGAGGCCGGAGGGGTCCTCACCAATCCGCTGGTGCTGCTGGGCCTGCTGGCCGCCGTCATGGCGATCACCGGCTTCTATGGCTGGCAGAGCGAACGGCTGGTGTTCCGCCCGCTGCGCGGCAGCCCGTCCCATGCCGTGCTGATCGCCGCCATCGGCCTGTCGATCCTGCTGCAGGAGGGCGTCCGGCTGGTCCAGGGCACGCGCGACCGCTGGCTGCAACCGGTGTTCTCGGCGCGCTACCGCATCGCCGACAGCGGCGATTTCGCGGTCTATGCCAGCCTCGGCCAGCTGGTGCTGATCGCGACCGCCGCTTCGCTGCTGGCCGGGTTGCTGTTCCTGCTTGCCCGGCACCGCACCGGCCGGGCGATCCGGGCCTGCGGCGAGGATGCGCGCATGGCGGCGCTGCTGGGCGTGGATGTGGACCGCACGGTGGCACTGTGTTTCGCCATCGGCAGCGCGCTTGCCGCGGCGGCCGGCCTGCTGCTGGCGCTCTATTATGGCGGGGTGAACTTCCACATGGGGTTCCTGATCGGCTTCAAGGCGCTGGCGGCGGCCATTATCGGCGGCATCGGCTCGGTGCCGGGGGCGATCCTCGGCGCCTTCGTCATCGGCGCGCTGGAGACCTTCTGGTCCGCCTATTTTACCGGGGCCTACAAAGATGTATCGGTGTTCGCCCTGCTGGCCGTGATACTGATCTTCCGCCCACACGGGCTGTTGGGCAGGCGTAAGGAGCGCGGCGACTGAGGCGTTGCCTCCGCCTGCCGGCGGTGACAGGCTGCAGGGTCAATTCAGAACGATAATCAATCAGGGGCTTGGACATGGGTTTCGATGTGGCGCGCGCACGGGCGGAGACACCGGGTTGCGAGACGGTCATTCATCTGGCGAATGGCGGGGCCGGGCTGATGCCGGCACCGGTGCTGAAGGCGGTGAAGGACCATCTGGATCTGGAAGCGCAGATCGGCGGCTATGAGGCGCGGCGCGCGCGGGACAAAGAGGTCGAGGGGCTGTACGAAAGCGCGGCGCGCTATTTCAACTGCTCGACCGACGAGATCGCCTCGGTGGAGAACGCGACGGTTGCCTGGGACATGGCCTTCTATTCCATGTCCTTCAAACCGGGCGACCGCATCCTGACCGCCGCGGCCGAATATGCCAGCAATTACATCGCCTATCTGCAGGTGGCCAAGCGCACCGGCGCGGTGGTCGAGGTGGTGCCGAACGACAATAGCGGCCAGCTTGACGTCAAGGCGCTGGAGAACATGATCGACAGCCGGGTGAAGCTGATCAGCGTCACCCATGTGCCGACCAATGGCGGGCTGGTGAACCCGGCCGCCGCCATCGGCAAGGTCGCCCGCGCCGCCGGCATCCCCTACCTGCTGGATGCCTGCCAGTCCTTCGGCCAGATGAAGCTGGACATGCAGGAGATCGGCTGTGACATGGCCTCCGTCACCGGCCGCAAATACATGCGCGGCCCGCGCGGCACCGGCCTGCTCTATGTCCGCAAGTCGATGCTCGATAAGCTGGAGCCACCCTTCCTCGACCTGCATTCGGCGCTGTGGACCGGCCCTGACAGCTACAAGATGCAGCCCAACGCGAAGCGTTTCGAGAACTGGGAGAAATACGTCGCCGGCCAGATTGGCCTGAAGACCGCCATCGATTATGCGATGGGCTGGGGCATCGACGCCATCGAGGCGCGGGTGACCGAGCTGGCGGACGGCTTCCGCGACAAGCTCTCCGCCATTCCCGGCGTCACCGTGCGCGATCTTGGGGAGAAGCGCTGCGGCATCGTCACCTTCACCCGTGACGGCGTGGAGCCGGAGGCGATCATGGCGGCGATGACCGCCAACAAGATCAACTGTTCGGTCTCGCGCATCACCTCGACCCGTATCGACATGACCCAGCGCGGGCTGGAGAAGGTGCTCCGCACCGGCGTGCATTACTACAACAACGATGCCGAGCTGGACCGCTTCCTGGAGGTTCTGGAAAGCGTGAAATAACAGGGGATTAAGGCCCCCAGCCCTCCAAATGACGCTGCTGCATGGCTGCGGGCTCTCCCATGCTATCTTTGCGTTACTCCCGCGCGGCGCCCGGCGCGATGCTGCCGCTGGCCGTATCGTACGGCCCGTGCCGGACGGCGAAAGGCGCCCCGTTTCGGGGAGTCCGCCCTGTCGTCGATGCGAACCGTCCGGCGGCAACTCGTGTTCCAAGGGCCACTCCGGTCATGAACGCGCTTCTGATGCTCGGCCTCGCCGTGCTGCTGCTTGCGTCCTTCGTCTTCTTCTCGCGCTACCTGAAACAGCTCTCCCTCCGCCCCAACGGCAAGGTCCTCGGGACCGGCGGCCAGGGCACCGTGGGCGATGCCAGCTGGTTTGAGATGCTGGTGATCGGCGACCTGATCCTGCTGATCAGCGCGCTGATCTTCGGCATCAAGGGCACCATGGCCCTCTTTTAAGAGCCTAGGGCACCACGCCCTCAGGCTGCGCCAGGGCATGCGTGGCAATGGCGCCGGCATGGGTGAGCCAGATATCGTCGCGCCGTGACGCGATGTGGCTGAGAGCCCGCCGCAGATGGCGCAGCCGGTGCGGCTGGCCGACGATATAGGCATGCAAGGCGATACCGAAGACCAGTGGCTGGTTTTCGGATTGGCGGAGCATTTCCTCGAACGCATCGACGATCATATCGGCGAAGACATCACCCTCGACCTTGCGTGCGGCAATCGCCGGTATGTCATTGATTTCCTGGGGGTAGGGCATAGCCAGAATACGCCCCTGCCTTGTCTTCATCCAGATCGGCTGGTCATCCGCGCACCAGTCCAGCACATAGCGGTAGCCGGCCTCCTGCAGCAGGTCGGGCGTCAAACGGCTCTCCGATATCCAGGGGCCGAGCCAGCCTTGCGGCCGCTTTCCCTCATGCCGTTCGATGATCGTGGTCGCCTCCGCGATCAGCGCGCGCTCCGCCGCCTCGTCCAGCACGCCCTGCCGCTCTGCATTGGTGCGGCCATGCCCCACCACCTCGTCGCCGCGCGCCCGGAAGGCATCCATCAGCTGCGGGCAATAGCCGTAGATCTCGCTGTTCACCAGCACGCTGACCGGCAGCTTCAGCTCGTCGAACAGCTCCAGCATGCGCCAGGCGCCGACCCGGTTGCCATAGTCGCGCCAGGCATAGTTCAGCACATCGGGTTGCGGCCCGCCGGGCGCCAGCTCCGCACCCAGCCCCTCGCCAAAGGCGAAATGCTCCAGATTCAGTGCGATATAGACGGCCAGCCGCTTCTCGCCCGGCCAGCAATAGTCCGGCCGGCCAACAATGGGCACATACTCATAGCGGCCATGGGTCGGGAGCATTCAAACCTCGCGAAGTGGATGTTAAGGTTGCGCCGAAATCCGAAGAAACAGGAGCATAGCGCATGACCGATATAGCGTCCCAGTCTGCAGCACGGCCCAACCTGGTCGGCCCGCTGATCGACGAGGCGCGGCTGTGGGACCGCCACGAGACGCTGGGCGCCATCGGCGGCACGCCCAAGGGCGGCGTGAACCGGCAGGCGCTGACCGGCGAGGAGGTGGAGGCGCGCAAGCTGATCGCCGGCTGGGCGAAGGGACTAGGCTTCACCATTGCCACCGACCCGATCGGCAACATGTTCATCCGGCGCGAGGGCACTGACCCCGACGCCGCGCCCGTGGTTTCCGGCTCGCACATCGACACCCAGCCGACCGGCGGCAAATATGACGGCGCCTATGGCGTGCTGGCCGCCTTCGAGGTGCTGGAAGCGCTGGAGCGCAATGGCGTGAAGACCCGCCGGCCGCTGGAAGTTGGTATCTGGATGAATGAGGAAGGCAGCCGCTTCCAGCCGGGCTGCGTCGGTTCCGGCGTGTTCACCGGGCGCAAGAATCTGGATGAGATTCTGGCCATGACGGACCGCGCCGGCATCAGCGTGCGCGACGCGCTGCAACCCTGCCTGGCCGCCACGCCGGACGCCACCCGACGCCCGCTGGGCACGCCGATCCACGCCTATCTGGAGGCCCATATCGAGCAGGGGCCGCGTCTGGAGGCCGAGGGGCTGCAAATCGGCGTCGTCACCTCGATCCAGGGCATGCGCCGCTTCGAGATCGATATCGAGGGCGAAGAAGCCCATGCCGGCACCACGCCACGCGCCAACCGCAAGGATGCGCTGTCGGCCGCCGTGCGCGTGATCGCGGCGCTGGAGGAGCTGATGCACGATCCTGACGATGTGGTGCGCTTCACCGTCGGCCGCATGGAGGTCTCGCCCGGCTCCCCCAACGTCGTGCCCGGCCATGTGCATTTCACCATCGATTTCCGCCACCCGGACATGGAGGTGCTGAAGCAGCGCGGCGATGCGGTGGAGCGGATCGCCAAGGAAAAGGCCGCCCCCTGCCCGGTCACGGTGAAGGGTTTCGGCACCAACCCGCCGGTGCATTTCCCGAAGCAGGTTGTGGATACGGTGCGCCGCGCCGCCGAACGGCTGGAGCTGCCCTCGATGGACATGCCCTCAGGTGCTGGCCACGATGCCGGCCTGATCAGCGCGGTGGCGCCGGTCGGCATGGTGTTCGTGCCGTGCGAGAAGGGCATCAGCCATAACGAGCTGGAGCGCGCCAGCGCCAGCGACCTCGCCGCCGGCGCGCGCGTACTCGCCGAGGCGATGGTCGAACTGGCGAACAGCTAGCCCTACTGCACCGACCGGGGCCTTGTGGGGTCGTCCTCGTCTTCGTCTTCGGGCGGCTGATCGCGGGTCGGGCCGGCCTGATGGTGGACGAGGCGCCACTCGCCTTCTTCCCGGACGAACAGGTTGGTGGCAATCAGGAAGCCCTCGGGAAACGCCTCGAAGCAGGTGACATAGCCGGCCTCGCCCAGTACGAAGGCGCGGGCGTCGCGCGGGGTGACGGACGGCGCGTTGCCGGTATTGCCCAGAATGCCGCGCCAGCTTTCCATCACCGCCTCGCGTCCTTCCAGCACGCCCCAGCCGGGATGGATGCAGGCAACCGGCGCCCGGCGTGCCCACAATGCCTCCATCGCCGGATAATCCCGCCCGGCGAAGGCCGCGTAGAACGCCTCGTTGGCGAACAGCAGCGCCATCCGTTCATGCATGATTGCCCCCTTGCCCCGACCTGCAGCCCTTATCCTTGCACCATTGCCTTATAGCCATAGATGGTGTTTGTGCAGGGCCATGGAAGATGAATATCTGCAGGAACGGCTGCGCGCCGTACTGAAAGGCTGCGCCCGGAATGGCGAGACCATCGCCTATCTGGAGCTTGCCCATGCTGCCGGCATGCAGCCGCCGCATCTGGTGCACCGCGTGACCGAGGCGCTGGAGCAGATGGTCCGCGCCGACCATGCCGCCGGCCTGCCGCTGCTGGCAGCACTGGCGACGCGCAAGGACGGGCTGATCCCCGGCCGCGGCTTCTTCTGGCTGCTGACCGAGCTTGGCCGCTATGACGGCCCGCCTGAGGGCGATGAGGCCATCGCCCATTACCGGATTCTGCTGGAACAGGCCATCGCCTACTGGTCCGCAGATAGTGCAGGCGGCCATGCGGGTTGAGCCGTTTCCGCGATGCGAGCAACCCGTTATGCTGCCCGCGAGCTTTTAGGAGAACATCGTGCGCCGCTATTCGATCTGGGCCCTGGCCCGCAACGCGCTTGGTTATCATGAGGGGTGGGAGCGCGCCTGGCGCAGTCCCGACCCGAAGCCGGAATACGACGTCCTCATCATCGGCGGCGGCGGGCATGGGCTGGCGACCGCCTATTATCTGGCCAAGGAACACGGCATCACCAATGTCGCCGTGCTGGAAAAGGGCTGGATCGGCGGCGGCAATACCGGACGCAACACCACCATCGTGCGTTCCAACTATCTGTGGGACGAGAGTGCCGCCCTCTACGAGCATTCGCTGAAGCTGTGGGAAGGGCTGAGCCAGGACATCAATTACAACGTCATGTTCAGCCAGCGCGGCGTCATGAACCTGGCGCACAACCTGCACGATCTGCGCGAGCTGAAGCGCCGGGCGCATGCCAACCGGCTGAATGGTATCGACTGCGACTTCCTGAGCCGCGAGCAGGTCGGCGAATTCTGCCCGCTCATCAATCTATCGCCCGATATCCGCCATCCGGTGCTGGGTGCCACCGTGCAGCGGCGCGGCGGCGTCGCCCGTCACGATGCGGTGGCCTGGGGCTATGCCCGCGCCGCCGATGCGCGCGGCGTCGATATCCTGCAGAATTGCGAAGTCACCGCCATCCTGCGCGAGGGCGGCAAGGTCACCGGTGTGGAGACCAGCCGGGGCACCATCCGCGCGAAGAAGGTGGGCATCGTCACCGCCGGCCATTCCGGCGTGCTGGCCGGCATGGCGGGCTTCCGCCTGCCGGTGGAGAGCCACCCGCTGCAGGCGCTGGTGTCGGAGCCGGTGAAGCCGATCCTGGACACGGTGGTCATGTCGAACACGGTGCATGCCTATGTCAGCCAGTCGGACAAGGGCGAGCTGGTGATCGGCGCCGGCATCGACACCTACACCTCCTATTCGCAGCGCGGCGGCTTCAACGTGGTCGAGGACACGCTGCACGCCATCGTCGAGATGTTCCCGATGTTCAGCCGGATGCGGATGCTGCGGCAATGGGGCGGCATCGTCGATACCTGCCCGGATGCCAGCCCGATCCTGTCGAAGACTCCGGTCGAGGGGCTGTTCATCAATTGCGGCTGGGGCACCGGCGGCTTCAAGGCCACGCCCGGCTCCGGCCATGTCTTCGCCCACACCATCGCGCGCGGCGAGCCGCATCCGCTGGCCGCTCCCTTCAGCCTAGAGCGCTTCACCACTGGCAAGCTGGTGGACGAGCATGGCGCCGCCGCTGTTGCGCACTGAGGAATAGAAATATGCTGACCATCCCCTGCCCCTGGTGCGGCGACCGCGACGTCCATGAATTCCGCTATGGCGGCGAAGCGCACCTGAAGCGCGAAAGCCGGGCGGATACTCTTTCCGACGCCGAATGGGCCGACTTCCTGTTCCTGCGCACGAACCCGAAGGGCGACCATGCCGAACGCTGGTATCACGCGCATGGCTGCCGACGCTGGTTCAACGCCATCCGCAACACCCATACGGATACGGTGCTGGCGGTCTATAAGCCGGGCGAGAAAAAGCCGGAGGTGCGCAAGTGAGCCAGTCGCACCGCCTTCCCGATGGCGGCCGGATCGACCGGTCGCGCACGCTTTCCTTCCTGTTCGACGGCAACCGCTATGAGGGCCATCCCGGCGATACGCTGGCCTCGGCACTGATCGCCAATGGCGTGCATCTGGTCGGGCGCAGCTTCAAGTACCACCGGCCGCGCGGAATCTTCTCCGCCGGGTCGGAGGAGCCGAACGCGCTGATCCAGCTTGGCCTCGGCAACCATACCGAGCCGAACCTGCGCGCGCCGCAGATCGAGCTGTATGACGGGCTGGTGGCAGCCAGTCAGAACCGCTTCCCCTCGCTCACCTTCGATCTGGGGGAGGTCAACGATATCGCTTCGCCGCTGATCCCGTCGGGCTTCTACTACAAGACCTTCATGTGGCCGAAGCGCGGCTGGATGACCTATGAACGCGCGATCCGCCGCATGGCCGGGCTTGGCCGCGCGCCGGACGGGCCGGACCCGGATACCTATGAGCACCGCCACGCCCATTGCGACGTGCTGGTCGCCGGCGGCGGCGTTGCAGGCCTTGCGGCGGCGCTGGCGGCGGGCCGCGCCGGAGCGCGGGTCATCCTGGCCGACGAACAGGCGGAGATGGGCGGCTGGCTGCTCACCGAAGGCAGGGACGGCATCCGCATCAGTGGCCGCCCGGCCACCGACTGGGTGGAAAAGACCGTGGCCGAGCTGGCCGCTATGGAGAATGTCACCCTGCTGCGCCGGACCACAGCCTTCGGCTATTACGACCATAACTGGCTGGGGCTGGCGGAGCGCGTGACCGACCATCTGGGTCCGTTTTCGCCCGCGCATCTGCCGCGCCAGCGGCTGTGGAAGGTCCGCGCGAAGCAGGTGGTGCTGGCGGCCGGCGCCATCGAGCGGCCGCTGGTGTTCGCCGGCAATGACCGGCCCGGCATCCTGCTGGCCGGTGCGGTCCGCAGCTATATTGCGCGCTATGGTACGCGGCCCGGCAATGCGCTGGTCGTCGTCACCAGCAACGACAGCGGCTACCTGACCGCGCTGGAAGCGCACAGGGCCGGCATTGGTGTCGCCGCCATCGTCGATACACGGGCAGAGGCCACCGGTCCCCTGCCCGCCCCCTTGGCCCAGGCGGCGCGCACGGCGGGCCTGCGGCTCTATCAGGGCCATGGCGTGATCGGCACCACCGGCCGGCTGCGCGTCGATGGCGTCAGGCTGGCGAAGCTGTCCCCGGACGGCAGCCGCATTGAGGGCAAGGGCTTCGGCATTCCCTGCGACCTCGTCGCCATGTCGGGCGGCTGGAACCCCAATGTCAGCCTGTTCTCGCAGTCGCGCGGCAAGCTCTCCTTCCGCGAGGCGGACGGCGTGTTCATCCCTGGCGAGGCGACCCAGCCCCTGCGCAGCGCCGGCATGGGCAATGGTGCGCTGACGACGGCTGAGTGCCTGGCGGAAGGCTTCGCCGCCGGGGCGGCAGCGGCAAGCGATGCCGGCTTCACCGCCGGCAAGACGCCCAGCCTGAAGATCGAGGAGCCGGAAGTCCCGGCAGCCGCCCCGGTCTGGCTGCTGCCACCGGAGAAGCCGCTGGCGCGGGCCAAATGCTTTGTCGATTTCCAGAATGACGTCACCGCCGCCGACCTGAAGCTGGCGGCGCGCGAGGGTTTCCGGTCGGTCGAACATGTGAAGCGCTACACCACCACCGGCATGGGTACCGATCAGGGCCGCACCAGCAATGTGAATGCGCTGGCGATCCTGTCGGCAACGCTGGGGCAGGATATCCCGGCGGTCGGCACCACCACCTTCCGCCCGCCCTATACGCCGGTCGCCTTCGGCGCCATCGCCGGGCGCAATATCGGCAAGCTGTTCGACCCGGTGCGGCGCACGCCGATCCATGGCTGGCACGAAGCGCAGGGTGCGAAGTTCGAGAATGTCGGCCAGTGGGTGCGCGCCTGGTATTACCCGAAGGTGGGTGAGGACATGCACGCCGCCGTGAACCGCGAGGTGAAGGCGGCGCGTACCGGCGTGGGCATCCTGGATGCCTCCACCCTCGGCAAGATCGAGGTGAAGGGGCCGGATGCGGCGGAGTTCCTGAACCGCATCTACACCAATGCCTGGCTGAAGCTGGGCATCGGCAAGGCGCGATACGGCCTGATGCTGCGCGAGGACGGCATGGTGTTCGACGACGGCGTGACCGTGCGGCTGGCGGAGGACCGGTTCCTGATGTCCACCACCACCGGCAACGCCGCACAGGTGCTGGTGCATCTGGAGGATTACCTGCAGACCGAATGGCCCGATCTGAAGGTCTATCTCACCTCGGTCACGGAGCAGTACGCCACCATCACCATCAACGGGCCGAAGAGCCGCGAGCTGCTGGCGGGTCTGACCGGCGACATCGACACCGGCAACGAGACCTTTCCGCATATGAGCCTGCGTGAGGGCACTGTCGCCGGCATTCCGGCGCGGGTCATCCGCATCAGCTTCACCGGCGAGCTGTCCTACGAGATCAATGTCCGCGCCAGCCGGGGCCGGGAGCTGTGGGAAGCGCTGATTCAGGCCGGCGAGCCCTTCGGCATCACCCCCTACGGTACCGAGGCGATGCATGTGCTGCGCGCCGAAAAGGGCTTCATCATCGTCGGCCAGGAAACCGATGGCTCGATGACGCCGGATGATCTCGGCATGGGCTGGATCGTCTCGGCGAAGAAGCCGGACTTCGTCGGCAAGCGCTCGCTCGCCCGCTCCGACACGGTGCGCGAGGGCCGCAAGCAGCTGGTCGGGCTGCTGACCGAGGACCCGAAAGAGGTACTGGAGGAAGGCGCGCATGTCGTGGAGACGGTGCTGGACAAGCCGCCCATGCCGATGCTGGGGCATGTGACCTCCAGCTATTACAGCCCGAATGTCGGGCGCTCCATCGCGCTGGCGGTGCTGAAGGGCGGCCGCTCGCTGGCCGGCAAGACCCTGTCCGTGCCGATGCCGGACCGGGTCATCAAGGTGACGGTGACCGAGCCGGTCTTCTTCGATCCCAAGGGGGAACGCGCCAATGGCTGACACGATGACGGACACGCCGGTGCGCATCGCGCCGCTGCCAGCCGGGGGCAAGCTGATCCTGCGCGCCGACGCGGCGGACAAGAAGATCGCCGCTGCCGCGAAGAAGGCACTGGGCGTCGCCCTGCCGACCGAACCGCTGACCAGCACCGCCAGCGACAAGGCGACGGTGTGCTGGCTTGGCCCGGACGAGTGGCTGCTGCTCTGCACGGAAGAGGAGCGTGCAGCCCTGCAGGCCGCGCTGGAAACCGGGCTGGCCGGGCAGCATGCCGCCATCGTCGATGTCTCGGACGTCTATCTCGGATTCGATGTCGCCGGCGAGAAGGCGGCCGAGCTGCTGGCCAAGGGATGCAGCCTCGACCTGCATCCGACGGCCTTCGCGCAAGGCCACGTCGCGCGCACCACGCTGGCGAAGGCCGATATCACGCTGCTGCGCAGCGCAGAGGGTTTCCGGCTCTATGTTCTGCGCTCCTTCGCCGACTATGCCGGCCTGTGGCTGGAAGATGCGGCGCGGGAATATGGCGGCTAAAGCGGCATATCCGAGGGGCTGAAGGGCGGCATGTCAGCGAGTGCGGCGGCATGGCGCGCGGCCTGATCTTCGGTCAGGTACAGCACGTTGGTCTCGGTTGAAGCACCGAAGATATTGTACCTGTCGCCGCGGAAATTATCCGGGTTGTAGGCCATCGCTTTAGCCGTCCAGCCGCGATAGCCCAGCGGGTGCAGCACGGCCTCCACCGCCTCGGCCCTGCCCCTGGTTGTCGCCTCCACGAACAGGGCGGGATGCAGCCGTTCCAGCGTGCCGGCCATGCCGCGCAGCACCTCCGCCTCCATGCCCTCCGCATCGATCTTCACCAGGTCGAGCCGGTCAAGCGCCAGATCGTCGGCGCAGATCATCGGGATCGCCTCGAAGCTGCGGGTGGTGGATTGGACATCGCGGAAATGCACCGCCCCAAAATTGCCTGCCGCCGCATAATCGACGAGCGGCGGCAGGACGTGGTCTGTGCGGTCGCCGGCCAGCGCATTCAGGATCAACACCTGCGTGTGGCCGTTGGCCGCCACGCTGCCGGACAGGCAGGCATGGATGTAGCGCTGCGGCTCCACCGCAATCACCCGCCCCTCGCGCCCGACCATCTTCGCAAAGGCAAGCGTGTGCGCGCCCAGATTGGCGCCAACCTCCAGAATCGTGCCGCCCGGCCCGACGAAATTTCCCATCAGGGCGATTTCCGATTCCGCCCATTCGCCATAGCGCCGCAGCGATTCGCCGATGGTGGTGTCACTGCGTGGAATCAGCATCCAGCCATGCCGCGTCTCGATCACATCGACGGCCCCGGTATGCAGCGTCGTCGGCGGAAGGAGCGCCGGCGGTGGCGGAAAGAGCGTACGTTTGACCTTGCCCGCCAGGCGACGGGCCTGCCGGGCTAGGACGATCATGGGAGAGTCCGTTCGCTGGGTTATTCAGGCAGCACTACTATGGCGTCATCCCGCCAGGAGAGCCAGACCGGAGTACCGTCATCCAGATCCTCGCGCACCGTTCGCTCGACATTCTGCGCCGACACGGCAACCGGTGCGGCCATGCCCGGCAGCCGCACATAGAACTGGCTGCGGTCACCCAGATAAGCCGAGGTGGCGATGTTGCCCTGCACGGCGGGCAGGTTTTCCAGCGGCTTGTCCGTCGTCAGCGCCAGCTTCTCCGGCCGGATCGCGGCGATGGCCCGGCCATTCACGGCGAAGCCCGGCAGCGGCGCGCGGATCGTGCCCAGCCCCTCCGCCTCCAGCACCAGCCGGTCGGTCTCCTGTCCGCGCGGCGAGGCCATGAAGAAATTCATGCTGCCGATGAAGTCAGCCACCATACGGCAGTTCGGCGCTTCGTATAGCTCGCGCGGGGTCGCCACCTGCATGACCTTACCCTCGGACATGACGGCGACCCGGCAGGACATGGTCAGCGCCTCCTCCTGATCGTGGGTCACGAACACGAAGGTGATGCCGACCTCGTCCTGGATTTGCCGCAGCTCCAGCTGCATCTTCTCGCGCAGCTTCTTGTCCAGCGCGCCCAGCGGCTCGTCCAGCAGCAGCACCTTCGGGCGTTTGATGAGGGCACGCGCCAGCGCCACGCGCTGTCGCTGCCCGCCCGACAGCTCGTTGGACCGCCGGTCGCCATAGCCGGCCAGATTGATCATCTCCAGCGCCTCGGCCACCTTGCGGTCCAGTTCCGCCTTCGGCAGCCGGTCCTTGCGCAGTCCGTAGGCGATGTTGTCGCGCACGGTAAGGTGCGGAAAGATCGCGTAGCTCTGGAACACCATGTTGGTCGGGCGGCGGTTCGGCGGCACCACCGTCATGTCCTGCCCGTCGATCAGGATGCGCCCCTCGGTCGGCGTCTCGAAGCCGGCGATCATGCGCAGCAGCGTGGTCTTGCCGCAGCCCGACGCGCCGAGCAGCGAGAAGAACTCGCCGCGCTGGATCGCCAGATCGACGCCGTCCACTGCGGTGAACCCGCCGAAGCGCTTGTAGATGCCCTGGATATCGATGAAGGATTCGTCTGTGCTCATGGCGATCCCATCATAAATCGGGTTGCTTGTCGGGTTGCACGCCGCGCCGCCGCAGCCATTCCGCCAGCACGATCAGCAGGGCAGAGCCCAGCAGGATCAGCGTGCCCAGCGCCAGCACGCCGGGCAGGCGCTGCGGGAAGCGCAACTGGCTGAAGATATAGAGCGGCAGCGTCGGTTCGGTGCCCGACAGGAAGAAGGCAATGATGAATTCGTCGAAGCTGATGGTGAAGGACAGCAGCAGGCTGGCGACAATGCCCGGAAACACGATGGGGAAAGTCACCCGCCAGAAGGTCATCCAGGCGCTTTCGCCCAGATCCATCGAGGCCTCCTCCAGGCTGCGGTCGAAGCCCTCGAAGCGTGACATCAGCACGCCGGTGGCAAACGGCACGCACAGCAGCACATGGCCAGCGGCGACGGTCAGCAGCGAGAGGCTGAGGCCCAGCCGGTTCACCAGGATCAGCAGCGAGATACCGAGGATGATCTCCGGGATCACCAGCGGCAGCATGACCAGCCCGAACAGCGGCCGCTGCAGCGGGAAGCGATAGCGGGTTACCGCCTTGGCCGCCAGGATGCCCAGCAAAGTGCTGGCGACGGCAGTGAAGATGGCGACCTTCAGGCTGGCCGCCAGCGCATCGAACATGCGCGGGGTTTCCGCTAGCTGCGCATACCATTGCGTGGTGAAGCCCTTCAGCGGAAAGGCGACGAAGATCGAATCATTGAAGGAGAAGATTGGCAGCACGAAGATCGGCACATAGAGGAAGGCCAGATACAGGCCGGCATAGACCATGCGCAGCCGCTGCCCACTATCGCGCGTTGCCCCGCTCATTTGATGCTCGCCACGCCGCGTTTCGATAGCCAGATCGTCAGGCAGGCAATCGCAGTCACTCCCAGCATGGTGGTGATCGCCAGCGCCGAGCCCAGCGGCCAGTTATTCGCCTTGCCGAACTGCGCCTGGATGATGTTGGCGATCATCACGCCACCGGTGCCGCCTACCATGGTCGGCGTCACATAGTCACCGACCGTCGGGATGAAGATCAGCACCGAGGCGGCGATCACGCCGGGCATGGAGAGCGGCAGCGTCACCCGGAAGAAGCGCCGGACCGGCCCGTCGCCCAGATCCGTCGCGGCCTCCAGAAGCGTGCGGTCGATTTTCTCCAGCGAGACATAGATCGGCAGGATGGCGAAGGCCGCCCAGGCATGGGCCAGCGTCACGATGACGGCGAAGGGATTGTAGAGCAGGAACTGCAGCGGCTCCGAGATCAGCCCCAGCGACATCAGCCCGGAATTGATGACGCCGTTATAGCCGAGGATGACCTTCCAGGAGAACACGCGCAGCAGATAGCTGGTCCAGAAGGGCAGCGTCAGCAAGATCAGCCAGAGCAGCTTGTGGCGCTTCACGTCGAAGGCGACGAAATAGGCGATGGGATAGGCCAGCAGCACGGTGACCAGCGTCACCATCGCGGAAATACCGACCGAGCGCAGGAACAGGATGCGGTAAATCTCGCGGCTGAACACATCCTGGTAATTCTTCAGCGTGAAGCTGGTATCCAGCGTCACATAGCTCTGCGACCAGAAGCTGTAGGCCACCATCAGAGCCAGCGGCACCGCCATCGCCGCCACCACCACGAACAGGGTGGGAGACAGCAGCGTGAAGCCGCGCAACGCCTCGCTGCGCGCCCAGAGGAGCCGTGCGCCGCCCTGAAAGCCGGCCGTCATGGGGTCGCTCAACCGCGCCTTCTCCCTCGGTTCGGTCCGCTCATGCCGAATGACGCCCCCCGGATATCACTGCTGACATCTCATGAATTCCGGCCATCTGGCGCAGCCGGTAATCCCGCCTTCTATCTATTCGGAAAAAGCCCGGTTTCGCAAGTGCGGCAAGGCCGGTCAGGCTGCTGGAACAGCTGCCCCGGTGCTGGGAAAATGCCGCGGGAACATCCCGGTCAGGAAGGCCATGCACACCCGCCGTGCGCCATTGCGGTCGAACCGCGTCGGGGTCAGCAGCAAATCCAGCCACAGCCCGTCGGTCAGCGCCATCAGGCCGGTGGCGACATCCTCCGCCTCGACCGTCTCATAGCCGCCCTGCACCACCAGTTCGGCGCACAGCGCCTGCACCGTCTCCAGCAGCTCGCGGTCCTGGCGCTCGCACACATCCAGATAGGTCGGGCGCGACCGCGCCTCGCCCCAGAAGGCGTACCAGACGGCGATCTTCTTGCGGTTGCAGACGGTGGGATGGAATTCCGCGTCGATGATGGCGCTCAGCCGCGCGGCGGGATCGCTGCCCGCCTTCTCCACCGCCGCCTTCCAAAAGCCGGTATATTCGTCGGCCAGATGGGTGAGCGTCTCCACCAGCAGCGCATCCTTGCTGGTGAAGTGGAAATTCACGATGCCGCGCGACAGGCCAGCCCCCTCGGACACCTTGGCCAGCGTGGTGTCGGCGAATCCGGAATGGGCGATGGAATCGATGGTGGCCTCGATAAGCTTCAGCCGGGTCGCCTCCTTGGCGGCGGCGCGCTGCGTGCCGGGGCGCTGGGTCCGGCCGGAATTCTGTGGCGCGGTCAGGGATTTCGGCGGCCGTCCCCGCCGGGCCGTGGAACGCGGCGCTGACACCATTTCCCCTCGTACCTCCGTCCCTCCGATGTGGCGGTATGTTTCGCGTAAAGCGGCGCGAAAATCCAGCGCGAAACGGAAAAGGGCGGCACCGTGCCCGACGGCGCCACCCTCCTCCGGACCTTCAGACGATCAGCGGCCCGAAAGCGCGCGGATTTCCTGCCACATGGCGACCAGCTTGTCCTTCTCCGGGATCGCCTGCTGGAAGAAACCGCTGGCGAGGAAGGCATCCACGTCCTCCGGCAGTTCGGCTGCTTCGCGCACCGCCGGATCGATCGCCTTCAGCGCCTTGGTGTTGGCCGGGCCATAGCCCATCTCCTTCACCAGGAAGTCGGTCGCTACTTCGGAGTTGTTCGAGTCGATCAGCGTCAGCGCCTTGCCGACATCCTTGGTTTCCTTGTGCATGACGAAACCGCAGACGAAGGTCATGACGCCGCTCTTCGGCCGCAGGAACTTAACCGGCAGGTTTTCCGCCTTCATCTCGGTGTAGTGGTCGTTCCAGGTGATGGCGGCCACCACCTCGCCCGAGGCCACGGCCTGGGTCAGCGTCGTCGAATCGCTGGTGACCAGCCGCAGATTGTCGGCCAGCTTCGCCAGATGGTCGCGCAGCTTCTTCTCGTTGGCCGGTGTCAGCTTCTCATAGGGGTTGATGCCCAGATGCAGGGCGGCCATCGCCACCGTATCGTCCACGCCTTCAAGGGCGGCGACCCGGCCCTTGTATTTCGGGTCCCACAGGATGTCCCAGCTCTGCTTCTCGGCATATTCCGGCGCCAGGTCCGTGCGGATGGTGACCGAGGTGATGCCCCAATATTGCGGCACGAACCAGACCTTGCTGCCCTCGGCCGCCATGCCGGTGATCTTGCGCAGCGGCGGGGCAATGCTATCCCAGGTGGACAGCTTCGCGGTGTCGATGGGCTGGATCAGCCCGGCATCGCGCCAGCGCGGCACCTCATAGGTGCAGGGCGCCATGACGTCCGGCTTGAAGCCCGCCATCATCTTGGCGAAGGCCTCGTCCTCATCGGCGAACAGCGCGGATTCCGGCTGCTTGCCGTACTTCTTGGCATATTCCTCGAAGAAGGCCGGCTCGGCCAGATTCTCCCAGGTGAACAGCATCGCCTCGGCCGCTTTTGCCGGCTGTGCCTGACCGGCGACCAGCAGGAAGGCGCTGGCGACGGCGCCGGAAAGCAGCGCCCGGCTGAATGTCTTGGATCGGTGCATGAACATCTCGTCTCCCTGGATCGTGCGGGTTGATCGGCAGTCGTTTCGTCAGACAGCGGTGGCGATCAATTATCCTTTTGCACGATCCTATATCGGGCGCGTTCCCTCGCCAACGGGCATCAGCAGGCGCCGATGCCCCTTGGCAAAACCTGGCGAAACGACGAGATCAGATGAACAGCTTGCGCAGGCGCTGCGAGACCACGTCCAGCAGGCTGACCGAGACGATGATGATGATCATGACGGCACAGGTCTGGGCAAAGTAGAAGCCGCGGATCACCTCCCACAGCACCACGCCGATGCCGCCCGCGCCGACCATGCCGACCACGGTGGCCGAGCGGACATTCGATTCGAAGCGGTACAGCGCATAGGAAATCCACAGCGGCAACACCTGCGGGATCACGCCGAATACGATTTCCTGAATGACATTGGCGCCGGTCGCGCGGATACCCTCCACCGGGCGCGGGTCGATGGCCTCTACCGCCTCGGAGAACAGCTTGGCCAGCACGCCGGTGGTGTGGATGAACAGCGCCAGAACCCCGGCGAACGGGCCGAGGCCGACCGCGACCACGAACAGCATGGCGAAGACCATCTCGTTGATCGCGCGCAGCATGTCCATCAGGCGTCGCACCGGCTGGTTGATCCACCAGGGGGCGATGTTCTCGGACGCCAGCAGCGCAAAGGGAACGGCGGCGACGATCGACAGCACCGTGCCCCACAGCGCGATCTGGATCGTGATCAGCATCTCCTCGACATAGAATTCCCACTGCCGGAAATCCGGCGGAAAGAAATCCTGCGCGAAGGTCGCCATGTTCCCGGCGTCGCGGATCAGGTCCAGCGGACGCATCTCCGCCCCTTCCCAGGACCAGATCAGCACGGCCAGGAACAGACCCCAGCCAAGATAGCTCAGCAGCGATTTCTTCAGGTCGCGGGGCGGCAGCTCCAGCGCGCCATCGGCAGCGCCTGTCCGGGTCGTCATGGCCATCTCCTTGGTGGAGGCAATGGATTTGGGGCGGCGGAAGTGAGTCATGGCAGAAAGGCTGGGCTTAAAAACCGAGGCCGGCGCGGTTTCCCGGCGCCGGCCTCCAGTCGTTGCGGACCTTAGTTGGTCTTCATCTTCTTGTTCAGCGCGTCGAGCTGGGCGTTGATCTCGCCGAGCTTCTGCTGCTTCTCGGCCGCCGCCATCTTGTCGTCATTCTCGATCCGAGTCTTGGAGCGGAACAGCTCAAGCTGGCGGATCGGGATCAGCTGATCGTTGCTGCTCTCACGGAACGGCGCCCAGGACAGGCCGGCCAGCACCTTCTTCTCAGCTTCGACGTTCGGGCCCTTCACGCCATAATCCATGAAGAAAGCCTT
The DNA here is from genome assembly GCF_000299935.1 of Oceanibaculum indicum P24. Lineage (NCBI taxonomy): Bacteria > Pseudomonadati > Pseudomonadota > Alphaproteobacteria > Rhodospirillales > Oceanibaculaceae > Oceanibaculum > Oceanibaculum indicum. The sequence continues at coordinate 113,028 of NZ_AMRL01000008.1, forward strand.
GATCTTGCTCTTGGCCTCGGCCGGCAGGTCGGCGCGCCAGACAATCGGGTCGGACGGGATCAGCGGGGAGCGCCAGATCTCCTTGATCTGGGCATACTTCTCCGGGAAGTTCTGCTTGATCCGGTCCATGCTCTCGGTGTTGTTGGTCGCGATATCGACCTGGCGGTTGGCAACGGCCAGCGCATTGGTCTCATGGTTGGCGGTGACCATGCGCTTGAAATGCTGCTTGGCATCGATGCCGTTCAGCGCGAACACATAGTAGCTCGGCACCAGGAAGCCGGAGGTCGAGTTGGGATCGCCATTGCCGAAGGTGTAGTCCTTGCCGTTCTCGACCACGGCCTTCAGATCGTTGACCGGCACGTCCTTGTGCGCAATCAGCAGCGAGTAGTAGCCGGCGCTGCCATCGGCGGCGACGGTCTGCACGAAGATCTCGCCATTGGCGCGGTCCACGGCTTCCATGGCCGACTTGTTGCCGTACCAGGCGACATCGACCTTCTTGAAGCGCATGCCCTCGATGATGCCGGCATAGTCCGGCGCGAAATAGGCATTCACCTTCATGCCCAGCTTCTTCTCCATGTCGGAGAGGAAGGGCTGCCAGACAGTCTTCAGATTCTGCGAGGATTCGGTCGAGATGATGCCGAAGTTCAGCTCCTTCATCTCGGCCGCCTGCGCACCGGCGGTCAGCGCGGTCATCGCGACCACGGCACCCGCAAGCATTTTGCGAAGCATTCCACTACCTCCTGATTTCGTCACCGGAAAGTCCCGGTCTTTCGCGCCCTTCCCCCGAAGGTCACGCAACAGCCGCCGTCAGTGCGCGGCCACCAGGGCCGGGGAAGCCGCGACGGGCTCCGGCCTCTGATTCCTGATGAAGTCGCCGAGGATCAGCTCCTCGCTGTCGGCGCCGTAAAGCTCGCGCAGGAAGTCCGGCGTCAGCGCCTCGCTCGGCCCGTCATAGATGATCTCGCCGGCCCGCATGGCGACGGTGCGCGGGCAGTAGCGCAGCGCGTAATCCACCTGATGCAGGGACACGACGACGGTGATGCCGTCCTCGCGGTTGATGGTGGCCAGGATTTCCATGACACGGCGCGCCGATTCCGGGTCCAGCGAGGCGATGGGCTCGTCCGCCAGCACGACCTCCGCCTGCTGCACCAGCGCGCGGGCAATGGCGGCGCGCTGCTGCTGGCCGCCCGACAGGGTGGAGGCGCGCTGCGCCACATATTGGTCCATGCCGACGCGCGCCAGCGCCTGCATCGCCATCAGCTTCTCGTCGCGGGTAAACAGGCCGAGCGTGCCGCGCCAGGCCGGGATGCGGCCCAGCACGCCGGTGACCACATTGGTCAGTACCGACAGCCGGTTCACCAGATTGAACTGCTGGAAGACGAAGCCTATATGCGCGCGGATGCGGCGGACGTCGCGGGATACCGCGCCACCCGACTGCACCGTCTCGCCCAGGATGCGGACCTCGCCCTTGCCGCCCTGGCCCTTGCCACTGGCCGGATCGCCACCAACCAGCCCGGCGACATGGCGCAGCAGGGTGGACTTGCCGGAGCCGGAAGCGCCGATCAACGCCACCATCTCGCCCTTCTGGACAAGCAGCGACACGTCGTTCAGGGCGCGCGTTTGCCCGAAAGTCTTGCTGAGGCCGGAAACCGTGATCGCGGTTGACATACCATCCCCGTCAGTGGTGCGGATCGGTGTCCGGTGTATCAGCCGCCCGTTACGGTTCGGTGACGCTTACTTGACGAATTTGCAATGCTTTCCCCAGCCGACTTGGCCTGTTATCCCGTCAGCCGATAAGCCTATGAAAATCGTGGAAATTCGGATTAGGCTGCAGGAAGTGTCCTTGATCGCGGGCGCTATGAGACGGGATGAAGGAGAAATGAGGATGAGCGACGACAAGAAGAGCGTACTGAAGGAATTCAGGACCTTCGCCATGCGCGGCAACGTGATCGACCTTGCGGTCGGCGTTGTGATCGGCACCGCCTTCGGCGGCATCGTCTCCTCGCTGGTCAATGACGTCATCATGCCGCCCTTCGGCGTGCTGCTGGGCGGGCTGGACTTCTCCAACTACTTCATCACCTTGGGCGAGGGCGACTTTGCCAGCCTGCAGGAAGCCAAGGAGGCCGGCGTCGCCACGCTGGCCTATGGCAAGTTCATCAACACCATCGTGAACTTCGTGATCATCGCCTTCGCGATCTTCATGGTGGTGCGCCAGATCAACCGGCTGTCCGCGAAGGAAGAGGCGAAGCCGTCCGCCCCGCCCGCGCCGCCGCGCCAGGAAGTGCTGCTGGAGGAAATCCGCGACCTGCTGAAGCAGCCGCGCCCGTAACCGCTAATCTTCCGGCGTGTCGAAGACGAGCTGCACCCGCTCGGACGCGAAGCGGACATAACCGTAGCGTACCGGCACGCCGTCCAGATCGGCATCGACCGCCTCGACCAGCAGGATCGGCCGGGTGCGCGGCTGCGCCAGCATGGCCGCCTCATCCTCACTCGGCATGCGGGCGGTGATGCGGGTCAGCTTGCGGCGATAATCCGTAACCCCATGCGCGCGCAGCATCTCGGTGACGGAGCCCTTTTCCCCGTAGACCGACGCCGCGTTCGGGAACCGGTCCGCCGGGAAGTAATTATTGCCATAGGTGATCGGCCTGCCATCGGCGGCCCCCAGCATGCGCAGCATGATGCAGGGCGCGCCGGGCGCGATATTCAGCCGCTCCGCCACCTCCTCGCTGGCCGGCAGCGTGGCGCTGTCGATCAGCCGTCCGGCAGGAATCCGGTTCTGCGCCGACACGATCTCGGAGAAACGCGTGCGCTCGCTCAGCGCGTAATCCAGCACATGCTCCTGCACGAAGGAGCCACGCCCCTGCTCGATGCGCACCAGCCCGTTGGCCTCCAGCGCCTCCATCGCGCGGCGCAGCGTATGCCGGTTCACCCGGAAGCGCTCGGCCAGCTGCTTTTCCGTCGGCAGCCGGTCGCCGGGCTCGAACCGTCCCTCAGCGATATCCTGAGTGATCGCCTGTTCGATCTGCCGCCACAGCGCGACACCGTCCCCGCGCGATAAACCCTGCATCCTTACCTCTGCTTTCCGGCGCATCCGCGCAACCGCTTCGTCACAGGAAATTCACAACTTGCCCCCTTTACGAAACCGGGGTGCGGGAGCATAGTGATGAAAATTGATACGGATGTCTATACAAATTAATCAGAGGTATAGAATGGCGTCCCCGACACCGACACAGCCGGCAGGACAGGCCGAGCGGCAGCGCTGGATGTCCGTGCTCGCCAAGGCCGAACCCAGGGCGCTGGAAGCGCTGTGGCAGCAGGTTGGTTCTGCCCCGGACTTCTCCTATCTGCGCCAGCCGGAGACCGGCATGGTCATGGTGCGCGGCCGCGCCGGCGGCACCGGCCAGCGCTTCAATCTGGGCGAGATGACGATGACCCGCTGCGCCGTGCGGCTGCCCGATGGCCGGGTCGGCCATGGCTATGTCGGCGGTCGCGACAAGGATCATGCGACATGCGCCGCCCTGATCGACGCGCTGATGCAGGACACCACACAGCGGACGGCGCTGGATGCCGCGATCATCGCGCCGCTGGAGCAGGCCGCCCGGGAGGCGCGCGAGACGGCCTCGCGCAAGGCCGCGGCCACGAAGGTCGATTTCTTCACCATGGTGCGCGGGGAATGACGATGACAGACACGCTGCTCGCCGGTTTCAACGACACCACGCTGGACAGCCAGCGCGCCTTCCGCGCCGCACTCGACGCGCTGTCCCGCCCCGGCCGCATCGTCACGATGCCGGACCTGCTGCCGGACGCCGCGCCACAGCCGCTGATGCCGGCCACCGCCGCGCTGGCGCTGGCGCTGTTCGATTACGAGACACCGGTCTGGCTGGACGAAGCCGCCGATACGCCCGCCGTGCGCGACTGGCTGCGCTTCCATTGCGGCAGCCCGCTGGTCAGCGACAAGGCGCAGGCGCGCTTCGCCCTGCTGGCCGGCACGCCGGAGACGCTGTCGGGTTTCGATGCCGGCACCGACGCCTATCCCGACCGATCCGCCACGCTGATCCGGCAGGTGGAAAGCCTGTCAGACGGGCCGGCCTATCGCCTGAGCGGCCCCGGCATCGCGCAGGAAGAAACATTGAAAATCAATGCCCTGCACGCCGGCTTCGACTCTGACTGGCAGAAGAATGCGAAACTGTTTCCACGCGGGCTGGACCTGTTTCTGGTCGCCGGCCATCAGCTGGCCGGCCTGCCACGCACCACACGCATCGACCGGATGGAGGGCTGAGCCATGTATGTCGCCGTAAAGGGCGGGCAGCGCGCCATCGAGAATTCCCGCAAGCTGCTGGCGGAGGAGCGGCGCGGCGACCCCGCCGTGCCTGAGATCACGCTGGCGCAGATCGACGAGCAGCTGTCGCTCGCCGTGGACCGCGTCATGGCGGAAGGCGCGCTCTATGACCGCGAGCTGGCGGCGCTGGCGGTGAAGCAGGCGCGCGGCGACATCATCGAGGCGATCTTCCTGCTGCGCGCCTACCGCACCACCCTGCCCCGCCTTGGCTATGCGGAGGCTATCGACACCGCGCGCATGGCGGTGCGGCGGCGTATCTCCGCGACCTACAAGGATCTGCCGGGCGGCCAGGTGCTGGGGCCGACCTTCGACTACACGCTGCGCCTGTTGGATTTCGATCTGGCCGAGGGTGGCAGCCTGCCGTCCACCGAGGAAGCGCCGGAGCCGCTGGACGGGTCGATGCCGCGCGTCGCCGACATCCTTGGCCATGACGGGCTGATCGAGCCGGAGAATGCGGATGACGCGAAAGAGGTTGGCGACCTGACCCGCGATCCGATGACCTTTCCCGCCGACCGCGATGTGCGGCTGCAGGCGCTGGCGCGCGGGGATGAGGGCTTCCTTTTGTCGCTGGGCTATTCCACCCAGCGTGGCTACGGCAAGAACCACCCCTTCGCCGGCGAGATCCGCATGGGCGAGGTTGCCGTTGAGTTCGTGCCGGAGGAGCTGGGCTTCCCCATCGAGATCGCCGAGATCACCGTCACCGAATGCCAGATGGTGAACCAGTTCCAGGGATCGGCCACCGAGGCGCCGAAATTCACCCGCGGCTATGGGCTGACCTTCGGCCATTGCGAGCGCAAGGCGATGGCGATGTCGCTGGTGGACCGCTCGCTGCGCGCCGAGGAACTGGGCGAGGCGGTGAAGGCTCCGGCGCAGGACCAGGAATTCGTGCTGTACCACGCCGACAATGTGGAAGCGTCGGGCTTCACCCAGCATCTGAAGCTGCCGCACTACGTCGATTTCCAGGCGGAGCTGGTGCTGGTGCGCAAGATGCGCGAGGCCGCCGCCAACCAGTCGGCAGCAGCCGAACGCGATATCGAGGAGGCGGCGGACTGAGATGAGCAAGGTTGAGGGCTATAATTTCGCCTATCTCGACGAGCAGACGAAGCGGATGATCCGCCGCTCGATCCTGAAGGCGGTGGCGGTCCCCGGCTATCAGGTGCCGTTCGGCAGCCGCGAGATGCCGCTGCCCTATGGCTGGGGCACCGGCGGCATTCAGGTGACCGCCGCCGTGATCGGGCCGGACGACACGCTGAAGGTGATCGATCAGGGCGCTGACGACACCACCAACGCGGTGAACATCCGCAGCTTCTTCGAGCAGACCACCGGCGTCGCCACCACCGACAAGACGCGCGAGGCGACGCTGATCCAGACCCGCCACCGCATACCGGAAGCGCCGCTGGCCGAGGGCCAGATCATGGTCTATCAGGTGCCGATCCCGGAGCCGCTGCGCTGGCTGGAGCCGCGCGAGACCGAGACGCGCAAGATGCACGGGCTGGCCGATTACGGCGTCATGCATGTGAAGCTGTATGAGGACATCGCGCATTACGGCCATATCTCCACCGCCTACGATTATCCGGTGCGGGTGAATGGCCGCTATGTGATGAGCCCCAGCCCGATCCCGAAATTCGACAATCCGAAGCTGGATAATTCGCCCGCATTGCAGCTGTTCGGCGCCGGCCGGGAGAAGCGCATCTACGCCATCCCGCCCTACACGAAGGTGGAGAGCCTGGATTTCGAGGATCACCCCTTCCAGATCGAGAAATGGGACCGCGCCTGCGCCATCTGCGGGGCGACCGATTCCTATCTCGACGAGATCGTGACCGACGATAAGGGCGGACGGATCTTCGTCTGCTCCGACACGGATTATTGCGGCGAACGCGTGGCCGCCGGCCATCGCGGCGCGGATGAGGAGCAAGCGGCATGACCCCGCTTCTGACAGTCAGCGGACTGACCAAGAGCTACGGCGCCCATACCGGCTGCCGGGATGTCGGCTTCGAGCTGTTCCCCGGCGAGGTGCTGGGCATCGTCGGCGAATCCGGGTCGGGCAAGACCACGCTGCTGCGCTGCCTGTCGGCGCAGCTTGCCCCCAGTGCCGGCACCGTCGCCTATGACATGCGCGGCCAGGGCCTCACAGACATCTGGAACCTGTCCGAGCCGGAGCGCCGTATGCTGACGCGCACCGACTGGGGTATCGTGCATCAGAGCGCGCGCGACGGTCTGCGCATGGAGGTCTCGGCCGGTGCCAATATCGGCGAGCGGCTGATGGCGGTAGGCGCCCGCCATTACGGCAATATCCGCACCGAGGCGGAGGACTGGCTGACCCGCGTCGAGATCGAGGCGGGGCGTATCGACGATCTGCCGACCACCTTCTCCGGCGGCATGCAGCAGCGCCTGCAGATCGCGCGCAATCTGGTGACGCAGCCGCGCCTCGTCTTCATGGACGAGCCAACCAGCGGCCTCGACGTCTCGGTGCAGGCGCGCCTGCTCGATTTGATCCGCACGCTGGTGAACCGGTTGGGCATCGCCTGCATCATCGTCACCCACGATCTGGGCGTGGTGCGGTTGCTGGCGCACCGGCTGATGGTCATGCGGCGCGGCCAGGTGGTGGAGCACGGCCTGACCGACCAGGTGCTGGACGACCCGCAGCACCCCTACACCCAGCTTCTCGTCTCCTCGATCCTGCCGGTGTGACCATGAATTACGACGACAAGACCAGCATCGCGGTGGAAGACCTTGGAAAGAGCTTCACCCTGCACATGCAGGGGGCAACGCACATCCCCGTCCTGTCGGATGTGAGCTTCACAGTGGAGGCCGGCGACTGCGTGGTGCTGGACGGCCCGTCAGGGGCGGGCAAATCCAGCCTGATGCGCTGCCTCTATGCCAACTACCTGCCGCAGCAGGGCCAGGTGCTGATCCGCCATGACGGCGAGCTGGTGGACATCACCCACGCCGCCCCGCGCACCGTGCTGGATATCCGCCGCCGCAGCCTGGGCTATGTCAGCCAGTTCCTGCGCGTCATCCCGCGCGTGCCGACGGTCGAGCTGGTGATGGAGCCGCTGCTGGCGCTGGGCATCGCGGAAGAGACGGCGCGGGAGCGCGCCGGCACCATCCTCGCCCGGCTGCGCATTCCCGAACGCATGTGGCACCTGCCGCCCGGCACCTTCTCCGGCGGCGAGCAGCAGCGCGTGAACATTGCCCGCGTCATGGTGGTGGACTATCCCGCATTGCTGCTGGACGAACCGACCGCCTCGCTGGATGCCGACAACCGCCAGACCGTCGTCGAACTTGTAACAGAAGCGTGCGCGCGCGGCGCCGCGATAGTCGGTATCTTCCACGATGCGGCGGTACGCGAAGCCCTCGCCACCCGCACCATGACCATAACCCCAAGCGACAAAGTGGCTGCCTGATGAGTGCCGAGACGATCCTGACCAATGCCCGCATCGTGCTTGCCGATTCCGTGCTGGAAAGCGGCACCGTGCTGGTGCGTGACGGCCACATCACAGAGATATCGGAAGGCAGCAGCCAGGCCGCCGGCGCCATCGACCTGAAGGGCGACTATCTGCTGCCCGGCCTGATCGAGCTGCACACCGACAATCTGGAAAAGCACCTGGCCCCGCGCCCCGGCGTGCGCTGGCCCGGCGTGCCGGCCCTGCTGGCGCATGACGCGCAGATCGCGGCGGCCGGCATCACCACCGTGTTCGACGCGGTGGTGCTGGGCAACACCATCGGCCAGTCCACCCGGCTGGAGCTGCTGGACCTCAGCGTCGAGGCGGTCGATCAGGCGCGCGCCGCCGAGCTGACCCGCGCCGACCACCTGCTGCATCTGCGCTGCGAGGTTGCCGACCCCATCGTGCTGGAGCTGTTCGACAAGGTCAGCGACCACCCGCTGGTGAAGCTGGTCTCGCTGATGGACCACACGCCCGGCCAGCGCCAGTTCGTCGATCTGGCGCAGTACGCGCTGTACTACCAGAAGAAGCACAATGTGTCCGATTCCGAGCTGCAGGCGATGATCGTCTCGACAAAGGCGAATCAGGAGAAATATGCCGATCTCCACCGCCGCACCCTTGCCGAGGCCTGCCGCGAACGCGGGATTCCGACCGCCGCGCATGATGATGCGACGCTGGCCCATGTCGAGGAATCGGCGGAGCTGGGCATCACCATCAGCGAGTTCCCGACCACGATGGAAGCGGCGGGGGCGGCGCGCGAGCGCGGCATGACCACCATCATGGGCGCGCCCAATGTGGTGCGCGGCGGCTCCCACTCCGGCAACATCGCCGCCCATGCGCTGGCCGAGGAAGGGCTGCTGGATGCGCTGTCCTCCGACTATGTGCCGATCAGCATGCTGCATGCCGCCTTCAAGCTGCATGGCCAGCACGGGCTAACCCTGCCGGATGCCATCGCCACGGTCAGCCGCAACCCGGCCCGCATGCTGAAGCTCGATGATCGCGGCGAGATCACCGCCGGCAAGCGCGCCGATCTGGTGCGCGTGACACAGCATCAGGGCCTGCCGCTGGTCCGCCAGGTCTGGCGCGAGGGAGACAGGATCGCCTGACCATCAAAAAAGTGGGGAGTTAAATGAGTGTGCAGATGACGGCGCCGGCCGATCCGGTCGATGTGATCTTCGATATCCTGGTGCGCAAGGGCGACGCCGATTATGGCGGGGAATGCGTCAGCCAGCTTCAGCACGCCCTGCAATGCGCCATGCTGGCGGAGCAGGCCGGTGCCGAGTCTCCCCTTATCACCGCTGCCCTGCTGCACGATATCGGCCATCTGATCGACGACCGCGCGCACCAGATGCGCGACAGCGGCGTCGATGCCCGCCATGAGGCACAGGCAGAACGCTATCTGAAGCACTGGTTCGGCCCGGACGTGACCCAGCCGGTGCGGCTGCATGTCGATGCCAAGCGCTATCTCTGCGCCACCGATATCGCCTATTGGGACGGGCTTTCCGACGGCTCAAAAAAGAGCCTGGAAATGCAGGGCGGGCCGTTCGACCGCACCGAGGAGCTGGAATTCATCGAGCTGCCCTATGCCCGCGACGCGGTCATGCTGCGGCGCTGGGACGATATGGCGAAGCTCAAGGACGCCGTCACCCCGCCGCTGGAGCATTTCCGCCGGCACGTCACGGCGGCCCTGCTGGGATAGAAATTCTCTTCTTGTCACCCCCGGGTTTAACCCGGGGGTCCAGGGGCGGTGCCCTGCCTGGATCGTCTCAGCCTGCTGCCCTGGATTGCCGGGTCAAGCCCGGCAATGACAATCAAGAAGAAGCCAAACCCCGCAGCGCCGTGACGAAGGCGGCGATGGACTCCGCGAGGTCGCCGTCATTGCGGATGTCGATCACGTCCGGCCCGGTCACGCTGAAGGCGGCGGCACGAGCCAGCCGGCCGGCAATCTGCTCCTCCGTCTCGCGGCCACGGGCACGAAGCCGGGCGGCCAGGATTTCCGGCGAGACGGCAATGCTGAGAATGGCGACACGGCCGTATTTCCCACGCGCCTCATCCAGTACGCCGCGCGAGACATTGGCGATCACCGTGCGGCCCGCTGCCAGATCGCCCTCCACACTTTTCGGGATGCCATAGCCGAGTCCATGCGCGTCCCAAGACAGCGCATAGCCGCCTACCGCCTGCCGGGTGCGGAATTCGGCCTCGGTGACGGCGATATGGTCCTCGCCGCCGGAATCGGCGGGGCGGGTGATCTCCCGCCTTGCGAAGACGAAGCGCGGCTCGTTGACCAATGCCGCGCGCGCGCCGTCCAGCAGGCTGTCCTTGCCGGCCCCGGACGGGCCGACCACGAGCACCAGATATCCCTCAGCCATCGACCTGCTGCCGGCAATAGGTTTCGCGCAACAGCATGGCGCACAGCACGCCGATGCAGCAAGAAGCCGGCAGCACCAGGAAGGCGGCATGGAACGCCTCGACGGAATAGAGCCGCGCGCCCTCCTCCATCCGGCCGGTCCAGTTCACATCCAGCAGATAGCCGATCAGCGGCTGGCAGATCGCCCCGCTGCCGATCACGCAGGTATTCACCAGACCGTAGGCCGCCCCGCTGGAGCGCGGCGCGTTCAGCTCCCGCGCGGCGGCAAAGGTCAGCACCATGCAGGCGGAGCAAAAGCCGTTCAGGAACAGCAGCACCGTCACCATCAGCAGCGGCACGCCCGGCAGGTACAGAACCGCCGCCAGCGTCAGGGTGGAGCCCAGCGTGCCGGCGATCAGCAGTGGCTTGCGGCGCTCCATCCGGTCAGACAGCCAGCCGATGGCGATGGCGCCCACGCCCCAGCCGAAGAAGCTGGTCGCCAGCGTCGAGGCGGAGGTCGCGCGATCCAGCCCATAGGCGGCGGTCATGTAGGGCACGGCCCACAGACCGGTGAAGGACAGCATCGGGCCGGTCATCGACATGCCGATCAGCGCCGCGTACCAGCTCTGCCGGTTCGCCATCACCCGCTTCAGCCCGCCCATGATGGTGCCGCTGCCGCTGCCGGCATAGGGCTTGTCGCGCGCCACCAGCCACAGGGCGAGGGCCAGCGCCAGACCGGTGAAGCCGAGCCCGAGCATGGCGTCGCGCCAGCCGATGATGCCAACCAGCGCCGCCAGCGGCGCCTGCCCCAATATGCCGCCGCCGGTGCCCGCGAACTGGCTGATGCCCGACAGCATGGCGAAACGCGCGGGCGGCAGCCATTGCGTCGCCAGCGTCAGCGCGCCGACCCAGGAGAAGGCGCAGCCGATGCCGATCATCAGCCGCCCGGCATAGGCAACCTCCACCGTCGGCGCCAGGCCGAACACGATGCTGCCCAGCGCCACCGTGGTGATGGCACCGGTCATCAGCCGGCGCGGGCCGACGCGGTCCAGCAGGATGCCGACCGGCAGCTGCAGGCTGGCATAGGCGTAGAAATAGAAGGCCGAGAGATGGCCGAGAATGGCGCCGCTGACCACGAAATCGCGCATCAGCTCGGTCACCATGACGCTGGGCGAAACACGCAGGATGAAGGCGTAGCAGAAGAAAGCCGACCCCAGCATCCAGGCGGCATAGGCGCGGAAGCTGGGCCGGTCCAGACTGGTTTCGTTTGCCGTCACGCTTCCCCCACCCCAACGGAACCGTGCGCACTTAGCCCGCCCCCTTCGCCCCGGTCAAGCGTGCCGGGCTGGCAGCGGCCCTGCGCCCGGCGCATCGCTGGCCCGCTGACGAGGCCTTGCCCGCAGGACCGCTCTCCCGCAGGCTAGGCGATCTTTTCCAATAGCCCTGCCAAGAAGGTCGCCATGGATATCCTTACCGCCGTCCGCCACTGCTTTTCCGCCGATTACGCGGAAGCGCGCGAGAAGTTCCGCAACAGCTGCCGCGCCTATGGCGTGGAGCCAAAGGCCTATGTGAACCCCAATCGCGGGCCGCTGGGCGAGGAGCTGACGACGGATGCCGCCTGGTTCGGCCCGAAGGATGCGAAGAAGGTGCTGGTCACCATCGCCGGCACGCATGGCGTGGAAGGCTTCACCGGCTCGGGCGGGCAGATCGACTGGCTGTGTTCCGGCGGCCCGCTGACCCTGCCGAAGGGTGTCGCCGCGCTGCATATCCATGCGATCAACCCGCATGGCTTCGCCTGGCTGCGCCGCGTCACCGAGGAAGGCGTGGACCTGAACCGCAACCATGTCGATTTCTCTAAGCCGCTGCCGGAGAATCCCGGCTATGACGAGCTGGCCGACGCGCTGCTGCCGTCCGAGCTGTCCGGCAAGGTGTTCGAGGAGGCTGAGGCGAAGATCGCCGCCTACAAGGAGAAGCACGGGCTCTGGAAATTCTCCGAGGCGCGCGGCGGCGGCCAGTACAAGCACCCGACCGGCTTCTTCTTCGGCGGCTTCGGGCCGACCTGGTCGCGCCAGACGACCGAGAAGATCGTCGACGATTTCGGCGTGAAGAACGCTGATCTGGTCGCCGTCATCGACTATCACACCGGCCTCGGTCCGTTCGGCTATGGCGAGCCGATCTGCAACCACCCGGTTGACGGGGTGGCGGTGAACCGCGCCAAGGCCTGGTACGGCCAGTCGGTGACGGAGCCGCTGCTCGGCACCTCCTCCTCCACCGCCAAGGCCGGCCTGACCGAATTCGGCTGGGAGTTCCTGCTCGGCGAGAAGGTCACCTTCGTCGCGCTGGAATACGGCACCTACACGCCGGAAGAAGGCCGCCGCGCGCTGCGCGAGGACCACTGGCTGCACGCCTATACCAATGTGGACTGGAACGACCCGGAGACGAAGCGCATCAAGGCGCAGATTCGCCGGCAGTACTATCCTGACACGCCGGACTGGAAGGAGATGGTGCTGTACCGCAGCCGCCAGATTCTGCGCCAGGCACAGGACGGACTGGCGGCCAGTTGAGCGGCTGTCAGCTTAACCGCGTCCTCTCAGACAGCCGCCCTGGATTGCCGGGTCAAGCCCGGCAATGACAATCTCATAAATGTCACCCCCGGACTTGATCCGGGGGTCCAGGGGCGGTGCCCTGCCTCCGGCTGAAGGCGCCCCCTACTTCCTTGCGCGGCCGGGGAAGACGTGCGGCCACGTCTCCGGCTTGGCGCGCAGATATTGCGGCGGGTAGTAGGGCGTTTCGGCGCCCAGCGCCTCGGCGGCATGCCAGGCCCAGCGCGGGTTGTAGAGAAAGGAGCGCGCCAGCGCGACCATATCGGCCTTGCCGCTCTCGATGATCTCCTCCGCCTGCTTCGGCTCGGTGATCATGCCGACCGCCATGGTAGTGATGCCGGTCCGCGCCTTCACCTCGGCGGCGAACCCGACCTGGTAGGACGGGCCGACCTTGATGCGCTGCTGCGGCACCACGCCGCCGCTGGAAACGACGACATAGTCGGCCCCTGCCTCCTTCAGCGCACCGGCGTACTTCACCGCATCCTCGACGTTCCAGCCGCCATCCTCGACCCAGTCGCTGCCGGGAATGCGCACGCCCATCGGCTTGTCCGCCGGCCAGGCCTTGCGCATCGCCTCGAAGGTCTCCAGCGGGAAGCGGATGCGGTTCTCGAAGGAGCCGCCATAGCGGTCGTTGCGGTTGTTCACCAGCGGCGACAGGAAGACGTTGCCGAGATAGCCATGCGCATTATGGAACTCGATCAGTTCCACGCCCAACCGGTCGGACCGCGCCGTGGCCTGCACGAAGGCGTCCTTCAGCCGCGCCAGCTCCGCCGCGTCGGCCATTTTCGGCGCCGGCCAGTCGTCATAGCCCTCGGTGGTGGAGGAAATTGTCTCCCACGGGTCCTCGTCCGGCGCCAGCCCCTTGCCGCCATTCCAGGGATGATGCACCGACCCCTTGCGGCCGGAATGGGCGAGCTGCACGCCGAACGGCGTCTGGCCATGCCGGTTGCAGAAGGCGATGACGCGCGCCAGCGCATCCTCATTATCGTCGGAATAGAGGCCAAGGCAGCCATGGGTGATGCGGCCGCGCCGCTCCACCGCGATGGCCTCGCTGATCAGCAGCCCTGCGCCGGACATCGACAGCTGCCCCAGATGCGCCAGATGCCAGTCGGTGGCACTGCCATCGGCGGCGCTGTACTGGCACATCGGCGAGACGGCGATGCGGTTGGGCAGCGTCAGGCCGCGCAGGTCGATGGGCGAGAAAAGCACGCTTGCCATTCAGAACACTCCAGATGTCGGAAAGGGATCTGCCATCAGGATAGAGGCGGACGCGGAGCAGAGAAACCGGCGACCGCGAAAGTCACTGTTTCGCTATCAGCATCACAAGGCGGCATCACCAGCCGTGGAAGCGGGCAAAGCCGGCGACCGGCTCGCGCTCGGTGCGCAGGCTGTTCACCAGTGCCGATTTGTCCTCATAGCCCAGCGCGATGCCACAGATGATCATCTCCTCGTCGGGGATTGCGAGGTGCCGGCGCACGACCGGGTGATAGGTCGCCAGCGCCGCCTGCGGGCAGGTATGCAGGCCGTGGCCGCGCGCGGCGATCATGATGTTCTGCAGGAACATGCCGTAATCCAGCCAGCTGCCCTTTTCCAGCTTGCGGTCGATGGAGAAGAACAGCCCGACCGGCGCGCCGAACAGCGTGTAGTTCAGCCCGTGCTGGTGGTGCATCCTGTCCTTGTCACCCTTGCCGATGCCGAGCAGCCCGTACATATCCCAGCCGACCTTGCGGCGGCGCGATAGGTAAGGCTCGTACCATTGCGTCGGGTAGTATTCGTACTCCCGGTCGGTGGTGTTTTCCGGGTCGTCATGGGCGGTCAGCATGTCGCGCACCAGCGCCGCCAGCGGCTCGCCCGTCACCGCCTGCACCTTCCAGGGCTGGGTGTTGGTGCCGCTGGGGGCACGCGCCGCCACCCCCAGAATATGCTCGATCAGGTCGCGTGGCACCGGGGTGGCCGCGAAGGCGCGCACCGACCGCCGGCTGGTGATGGCCTCGTCCACGCTGGGCGGCAGATCGGCTTCAGGCGGGTAGGTGAATCGGGGATCGGTCACTTTGTCTTCTCCTGTCCGGTCGGCAGCGCGATGGGGGCGGCAAGGTCCAGCCCCATCCGCTCGAAGCCGCGCTTGAAATCCATGATGTGGCGCTCCATCCAGCGCCGCGCCTCGGCGGCATCGCCAGTGCGGATCGCCTCGTAGATGGCGGTATGCGCCGTGAGCAGCCGCTCCGGTGCTGCCGGCAGGCCGCTGATAACAGCCTCGAAGGCCGGGTAGAACAGCCGCCCAAGCGCATCGCGCGACAGCAACAGCGCGCGGTTGCCTGAGGCTTCCGCCACCAGCGCATGGAAGGCGATATCCAGCCGGGTGACATTCTGCCGGTCCGCCAGCACCGCCCGTGTTTCAGTGAGGTTGGCCGCCAGCGCCCATATCTGTTCCGGCGTGGCGTTGGCCGCCGCCAGCTCGGCCGCCATCGGCTCCAGCGCCATCATGGTCTCCCACAGTTCGCGGAAGGTGACCTCGTGCATGACCATGGCATGGCTCATGCGCTGCGCCAGCGCCGACGTTTCCGGCCGGGCAACGAACAGCCGCCTGCCCTCCTCGCGCCGCACCAGCCCGCTTTCCTCCAGCAGGCGGATGCCCTCGCGCACGGTGGACCGGTTCACCGCGAACTGGGTGGCGAACTCTGTCTCTGTCGGCAGCCGCTCGCCGGGCTTCAGCCGCCCTTCCAGGATTTCACGCTCCACCGCCTCCGCCAGCAGGCGGTAGCCGGGCGCGCGGTCGAGCCGGGCGAAGCTCATGGCGTCAGCCCGCCGTCCAGCCGCCATCGACCAGCACGGTCGATCCGGTGACGTAGCTGGCCGCATCGGAAGCCAGGAAGACAGCCGCCCCGCCGACCTCCTCCACCGTACCGAACCGGCCCATCGGCGTGCGCGCCAGCAGTTTCGGCCCGATATGCTTGTGCGACAGGATGGAGCTGGTCAGGTCCGTGGTGACGAAGCCATAGGCGACGGCGTTCACCCGCACTCCCTGCTCCGCCCAGTCCAGCGCCAGCGCCTTGGTCAGCTGCTCGACACCGCCCTTGGTCGCGCAATAGGGTACCTGCCGCTTCAACCCGACATGGCCGGCGATGGAGCTGATGTTGATGATGGAACCGCGCCCCTGCTCCAGCATGGCCGGGCCTATCAGCCGGCAGCACAGGAACACGCCGGTCAGGTTCACATCCAGAATATGCTGCCATTCCGCAGGATCGGTGCGCTCCATCGGCGCGTAATGCGGATCGATGCCGGCATTGTTCACCAGAATGTCGATGCGCCCATGCGTGGCCAGCACCGCATCACGCAGCGCCGCGACCTCCGCCTCCGCCGTCACGTCGCAGCCATGCCAGCTGGCGGTGCCGCCCCCGGCACGGATGGCATCGGCCACCTGCTGCAGATTGGCCTCGTTGCGCCCCGCCAGCGCCACGGCGGCCCCATGCGCGGCCAGTGCTTCGGCAATGGCGCGGCCGATCCCGCGCCCGCCGCCGGTGACAATGGCGGTCTTGCCGGTCAGGTCGAACAGGCTGTTCTTGCTCATTTCCGGTTCGCCCTTATCAAGCGTTTGGCGATTGCCCAGCGATGCACCTCGGACGGGCCGTCATAGATGCGGAAGCCCCGGATTTCACGGAACAGCTGCTCCACCACCGTATCGCGGCTCATCCCCCGGCCGCCCAGTACCTGCACGCAGCGATCCACGATGCGGAACAGCGCCTCCGACACCGCAACCTTGGACATGCTGGATTCGTGGCGGGCATGCTCGCCCTGGTCCAGCAGCCAGGCGGTGTGCCAGATCATCAGCCGGGCCTGCTGAATCTCGATCTCATTATCGGCCAGCATGAAGCCCACCCCCTCATGCTCGCCGATGGGCTTGCCGAAGGCATGGCGCTCCCGGGCGTAGGCGATGGCGATCTCCTGCGCGCGGGTCGCGCCACCCAGCCAGCGCATGCAATGGGTCAGCCGCGCCGGGGCGAGCCGCACCTGGGCATAGCGGAAGCCCTCGCCGACTTCCCCCAGCACCGCCTCCGGCCCGACGCGCAGCCCGTCATAGACGATCTCGCCATGGCCGCCGGTGAAGCTGGAATCCATCGTGTCCATCAGCCGTTCCAGGATCACCCCCGCCGCCGGCAGCGGCGAGAGGAACATGGTCGGGCCTTCCTTCCCACCGGGGTCCACCACATTGGCCATGATGATGGTGAAGCCAGCACCATCGGCGCCGGTGATGAGCCATTTCCGACCATGGATGGTATAGCCGCCCTTGCCGTCCGGCCGCGCCTCGGTCTTCATCTCGCTGGGGTCGGCACCGGCGCCCATCGGCTCCGTCATGGCAAAGCAGGAGCGGCACGCGCCACTGGCCAGCGGACGCAGGTACTTCTCCTTCTGCTCTGCCGTCGCCACCTTCTCCAGCAGATGCATATTGCCCTCGTCCGGCGCGGCGCAATGCAGCGCAACCGGGCCGAGCGGCGAGCGGCCCGCCGCCTCGAACACGATGGCGCAATCGACATGGCCGAGACCCATGCCGCCGAATTCCGCCGAGACATGCGGCGCGAACAGCCCGGCCTTTTTGGCCAGCGCGTTCAGCTCCTGCCGCAGCTCGTCAGTCGGGCCGTGGCTGGTGCGGCGCTTGTCGGCTTCGTAGGGAATCACCGTGCCGTCGATGAAGGCGGTCACCCGCTCTTTCAGTTCCTTCTGACGGTCCGTCAGCGCGAAATCGATCATTCTTTCCCCCTAGAAGGCCCGGCCGCGGGCGATATCCCAGCCGAAGTCGATAAGCCCGTCAGCCAACGTGCCGAAGCCGGCGAACCGCCGGTCGGTGGTTCCGCCCTCGCGCCAGCGCCGGTGCAGCTGCAAAAAGATGCCGGCCAGCCGCAGCATGCCGAGCACCCGGTAATAGAGCATGTCGGAAACGTCGCGCCCGCTGACCGCACCATAGCCGGTGACCAGATCGCTGCGCGTCGGAAAGCCGGGTCCGGCAGTCGGCATTTGTTTCAGCTCGTGCATCGCCGGCGGGTCGCCCGCCTCTGTCCAGTAGGCCAGCATGATGGCGAGGTCGAACAGCGGATCGCCGCGCGTCGCCATGTCCCAGTCCAGCACGGCAATGGGGTCCAGCGTTTGCGGGTTGAGGATCACATTATCGAGCTTGAAGTCATTATGCAGCAGGGTGACGGCGGAGGGCGGCAGCTTCTGCGCTTCCAGCCATGTGACCAGCTCCGCGAACGCCTT
This sequence comes from Oceanibaculum indicum P24, assembly GCF_000299935.1. Lineage (NCBI taxonomy): Bacteria > Pseudomonadati > Pseudomonadota > Alphaproteobacteria > Rhodospirillales > Oceanibaculaceae > Oceanibaculum > Oceanibaculum indicum. The sequence continues at coordinate 131,013 of NZ_AMRL01000008.1, forward strand.
TGTCGGCTGATGCGGGTCCGGCCCTTCCATGGCGAGGCGGCAGCGCTTCACCCAGCCGGCCTGCGTGCGCTCCAGGAATCCTTCCGGCTTGCCAAACTGGCCGAGGCCGATTGCCGCCGGATCGACGGCATGGAAATCCGCCATCAGCCGGACCAGCTCACCGCCCAGCTTCGCGCCAGCCTCGGCATTGCCAGCAAGTTCCGGCGGCATCTCCGCGCCGATCACCAGCCCCTCGCGATATTCGATCAGCTGGAAGGGCGCGCCGATGACACTCTCATCGCCGCAGAAATGGATGCCTTTCGGCGCGTAGGGATAGGCCCGCCACAGCACGGAGAGCACCGTATGCTCGCGCTTCATGTCGTTGGCGCCGGGCGGGATCGGCCCCAGCGGCGGGCGGCGCAGCACGGTCTCAGCACCATCGACCGACAGCAGGTAATTCACATTTCCGAAACCGTGCGCGAACTGGCGGACCGGCACGTCGCGGTCAAGCGTCAGCCCATGCTCGGCCAGATGCCCCGCCAGCCGGTCAAGCGGCAGGGCCAGCGCCTCCTCCACATCTTTCAGCGCGGGACCGTTCTGCATCGGCGATCCTCTTTGTCCGATTGTCCGACAATACTAGCAGAGGATCAGAAGGCGTCAAGGCGTAGTGACGAGTGCTCATGTCTCGCCTTTTGTATCCGGTGTACGGTTTTCCCGATCCGTCATTCCCGCACTTGTTGCGGGAATCCAGACCTCGGCTCGCTTTGTCGCCGCCTGAGTGGGCTGCCCCCTGGACCCCCGCAACAAGTGCGGGGGTGACGGGCAGAGAGAGCCCCCCTATTTCGGGACCGGCTGGCCAGGAAACAGCCGGGCGAAGATGCGCGGCCGCTGCAGCCGCCGGCCGAAGCCCTGCACATGCGTCGCCATGTCGGCATCGCCGACCCAGGACAGATCCTTGTTCACGATGCCGAGCAGACGGTCGCGGGAAGCATTGCCCAGCGCCGCCCGGATTTCCCGCGCGGCCCGCGCCGGCGCCACCAGCACGAAGCTGGCGAATTTGTCCTTCTTCGCCGCCTCCTCGATATGGCTGCCAAGCTGATGGGCGAAGCGCTGCTTCTCCTTCGATTTAGGATCGACATGCGGTTCGTTGGCGGAGCGTCCCGGGTTGGCGCTTTCCTGCACGCGGGTCGGCTTGTCGCGCCCCAGCTTCGCGCCCGGCAGCCGCGCCTTGTCGTTCCTGAGCTGGGTCACCAGCGCCAGCCCGCCCTTTTCCGCCTCATTGGCGAAGATCCGCGCCTGCGCCCCATCGGCGACGATGAACCACATGGTCTTGCTCATGCTTGCCTCCCTTTATGCAGGTTTCGTTACAGTACCTCTTCTGCATATGGCGATTCGCAGCGCCGCTTGCAGATGGCTGGTCAATTCGTCGCGGCGCTTTGCTAGGCTGCAGCCGCGACGAAACGGGAGAGGTAATCATGTCGGGCGAAATCCAGCGCGTCTATCTGGTGACCGGGGCCGGCAGCGGCATCGGGGCCGCGGTCTGCCGCCGGCTGGCGGGGTCGGGCATCGGCCTGCTGGTGCATACCGGGTCGAAGCGCGAAAAGGCCGTGGCCGTGGCCGAGGAATGCACGGCGAAGGGTGCTGCCTGCCAGGTCGCGGTCGGTGATCTCGCCGAGGCAGAGACGGCGGGCATGCTGGTCTCCGACTGCCAGAAACATTTCGGCCGGCTGGACGGGGTGATCGCCAATGCCGGCTTCGCCGACCGCCGCACGCTGCAGGAGCTGGATGAGGAAGGGCTCGACCGCTCCATCGACGTCATCCTGCGCGGCAGCTTCCGCCTCGCCAAGGCAGCGCAACCGCTGCTGGCGCAATCGCCTTCCGGGCGGATCGTCACCGTCAGCTCCTTCGTCGCCCATGTGTTCCGGCTGGATGGCGACGCCTTCACCGCCTCCGCTGCCGCCAAGGGCGGGCTGGAGGCGCTGACTCGCTCGCTGGCCGCGCAGATGGCGCCACAGGGCATCACGGTGAATGCGGTGGTGCCGGGCTATGTGCAGAAGGATGCGATCTCCGGCCGGTCCTCGATGGATGATGGGCGCTGGAAGCAGGCCGTCGCGCGCATCCCGCTGGGCCGGCTGGGCCGGCCCGACGACATCGCGGCGATGATCGCCCTGCTGGCCGGGCCGGAGGGCAGCTACATCACCGGCCAGGCCATCCATGTCGATGGCGGTCTGACGCTCTAGCCATTACTTGCCCTGCGCGTCCAGCAGCCGGATCAGCGCCGGGAAATAGGCCCTGCCATTGCCGGCGTCGCTGGAGCGTTTCAGCAGGTCGCTGGCCAGCTGCGCGCCGTCCGCCGTTACGCCGACATCGCGGGCGAGGTCCAGCGCGTAGCTGACATCCTTCAGCGCGTAATCAGTGGGGAAAGCCTCGTCCGGGAAGCTGCGCGGCAGCATCGCCTTCATGCCGTGATTGCGAAGCGCGAAACTGTCGGAGGAGCCCTTGCTCATGGTCTCCAGCAGTACCTTCTCGTCGATGCCGGCCTTGCCGCCGATCGACAGGGCCTCGGCCAACGCCACCACGGTCTGGAACAGCACCATATTGTTCATGATCTTCACGATCTGGCCGCAGCCGACCGGCCCGCACAAAGTCACCTCGCTGGCGGCGTGCTCCAGCAGCGGGCGGATTGTCCCGTAGGTCGCCTCGTCGGCGCCGACCATGATGCTGAGCGTGCCGTCGATGGCCGCCTGCCTTGTGCGCGCCACCGGTGCGTCGCAGAAGATCGCGCCCCTGGCGGCGAATTCTTCCGCCAGCGTACGGGTCAAGCCGACCGGCGCGGTGGACATGTCGACGATGATCTGGCCGGGCCGCGCCTTCGCCAGCAGCCCATCCGGCGCGCGGCAGACCGCCTCCACCTCCTTGCCGCCGGGCAGCGACAGGAACAGCAGATCGACGGCATCGGCAACAGAAGCAATGCCGGGCGCCAGCCGCGCCCCGTCAGCCGCCAGCCTTTGCAGCGGCGCGTCGTTCAGGTCAAAGACCAGAAAGTCCCGGCCGCTCTTGCGCAGCATGTTGCGGCAGATCGGCTCGCCCATCACGCCGAGCCCGATGAAACCCACCGTGCCCGCCTTGTCCTTGCTCATTCGCTACCCTCCCGAATTTTGAGGGCACGGTAGCGCGAGCCGATGCGCAGGGCGAGCCTCACGCCCGCATGGCAGCCTCTACAGACCAGCCTTACCGGCTTGCAGCAGCATTGGCACTCCAGCCGCCGCCGAGAGCCTTGTACAGCTCGACCGAGGCCTGCAGCCGGTCGCGCAGGGCTTCCGACTGGTCCAGCTCGGCCTGGAACAGCGTACGCTGGGCGTCCAGCACCTCGATATAGGAGGTATAGCCGCCCTCATAGCGGTCCTCGGCCAGCTCGACGGTGCGGCGCAACGCATCGACCTGCCCGTCGATGGCGGTCAACCTCTCGGTGCTGCCCTGCTGCTGCTCGAAGGCGTCCAGCACCTCGCGGAAGGCAACGCGCACGGTCTGGCCATAACTGATGAGGGCCTGCTGACGGCGCGCCTCACTGGCCTCCAGATTCGACTGGTTTCGGCCAAAATCGAAGATCGGCGAGGTCAGGTTCGAGGCCAGGCTCCAGATACCGTTGCCGGCATTGAACAGATCGCCCAGTTCCCGGCTCTGCTGGCCCAGCGTGCCGGTCAGCGCGATGTTCGGATAGAAGGCGGCCTTGGCCACCCCGATCTGCGCGTTGGCGGCGACCAGCTGCTGTTCGGCCTGCTGAAGGTCGGGGCGCCGGTCGAGGATCGCCGACGGCATGAAGTCCGGCACCACCGGCGGCACCGGCAGCACATCGACCGCCATGCCGCGGGCCACATCCTGCTGGATCAGGGCGCGCGGCGCGCGGCCCAGCAGCACGGACAGCGCATTGCGCTGGATGGCACGCTGCTGGCGCAGATTGGGAAGCTGGGCGCGCGTCGCCGCCAGCTCGGATTCGGCCTGGCGCAGCGCCAGTTCGGTGACCACGCCATTATCGTACTGGGCACGCTGCAGATCGTAGGAATCCTGCCGTGCCTTCAGCGTGCGCTCGGCGATTTCGACCTGATGATCCAGTGCCCGCAGGTTGAAATAGCCGGACGCCACATCGGCGGCGACGGAGAGCCGCACCGTATCCTGCGCCGCCTGGCTGGCGAGCAGGTCGGCACGCGCCGCCTCGTCCGCGCGGGCAAGGCGCCCCCAGAGGTCAAGCTCGTAGCTGACGACACCGGCGATGCGCAGGCTGTTCACCGGGTTCGGCGTGCTAGGCGTCGTGAAGTCGTCGCTGGTGCGCGCACGCTGGGCACCGGCTTCCGCATCCAGGCGCGGCAGCCGGTCGGCACGGGCAAAGCCGGCCAGCGCCCTTGCCTCGGCCACACGGGCCGCCGCCAGGGCGATGTCGGAGTTGGCAGCCAGCGCCTCCTCCACCAGGTCGGAGAGGACCGGATCGCCATAGGCCCGCCACCAGTAGGGATCGACCTGCGAGGCGACGACCACCGTGCTGCCCCATTGCTGCGGCATGTCAATCTCGGGGCGCTGATAGTCCGGCCCCATGGAACAGCCCGCCAGCAGCGCGGCCAGGCCGGCGGCAAGAAGGGTATTACGCATCGGCGGTCTTCTCCTGACTGCTGGTATCGTCATGCTTGGATTTCTTCTTGGTACGACGCTCGGTCAGCCGCGACACGAGCTTGTAGAAGGTGGGGATCAGGAAGGTGGCAAGGAAGGTCGCCGCCAGCATGCCACCGATGACGCCGGTACCGATGGAGTGACGGCTGGCCGACCCCGCGCCGGTGCTGATCGCCAGCGGCACGCAGCCCAGGATGAAGGCCAGCGAGGTCATGATGATCGGCCGGAAGCGCAGCCGCGCCCCTTCGAGCGCCGCTGCCTCGATGGACAGGCCCTCCTTGCGCTTCAGCACGGCGAACTCAACGATCAGGATGGCGTTCTTCGCTGCCAGCCCGATCAGCGTGATCAGGCCGATCTGGAAATACACGTCATTCTCCAGACCGCGCAGCCAGATCGCCGTGATTGCACCGAACACACCGAACGGCACCGCCAGCAGCACGGCGACCGGCAGCGACCAGCGCTCATACTGTGCCGCCAGGATCAGGAACACCATCACCAGGCCGAACACGAAGGCGATGCCCGCCGTGCCCGCCGTGGTGCGCTCCTGATAGGCCGCCCCCGTCCAGGCGATGGCATAGTCGGTGCCGAACAGCTCGGTCGCCAGTTCCTCCATCACGTCGAGCGCCTGGCCGGAGCTATAGCCCGGCGCCGGCCCGCCCAGGATCTTGGCGGCCGCGAAGATGTTGAAGCGTTCGATCAGGTCCGGCCCGATCTGCCGTTCGATCTTCAGCAGCGCATCCAGCGGGATCATGCTGCCATCGCCCGAGCGCACGAAGATGTGGCGCAGATCGTCCGGCTTCTCGCGGAACTGTGCCTCGGAAGACAGGTTCACGCGGTAGCTGCGGCCATAGAGCGTGAAGTCGTTCACATACAGCGTGCCCATCGTGCTCTGCATCGCATCGAAGATGTCCGGCAGCGGCACGCCAAGCGCCTTCGCCTTCTCGCGGTCCACCGTCACCTTGTACTGCGGCACGGAGGTGGAGAAGGTCGTGCTGACACCCTGCAGCTCCGGCCGCTGGCTGGCGGCCTGCACCAGCTTGTTGGCGGCCTCGGCCAGCTTCACGCTGCCGGCACCGGTGCGGTCCTGCAGATACAGCTCGAACCCTCCGGTCATCGATATGCCGGTGATCGGCGGCGGGTTGAAGGCCAGCACGATGGCATCGCGGACCTGGCTGCCCATACCCATGAAGGTGCCGACCAGATTGCGCGCGTCATTCTGCGCCTCGGTCCGTTCCGACCAGTCCTTTAGCGGCACGAAGGCGACGCCAGCACTGGTCTTCAGGATACCGCCCGACAGGATGTCGAAGCCGGCGAAGCTGACCACATTCTGCACCGCCGGATGCTCCAGCAGGTCGCCGCTGACCCGGTCCATGACCTTGGTGGCGCGGTCCAACGAGGCGGCGGGCGGCAGGATGGAAACCACCATCACATAGCCCTGATCCTCGGCCGGCACCAGCGAACCCGGCACCTTCTCGAACAGGTGGTAGGTCGCCCCCAGCACCGCCGCGAACACCAGCACCGCCATGAAGGCGCGCTTCAGGAAGAAGCGCACGCCCGCGGCATAGCCGTCGGTCAATTTCTCGAAGGCCCGGTTGAACCAGCGGAACGGCGCCAGCGGCTCGGAATGGGTCGGCTTCAGGAACACTGCGCACAAGGCCGGCGACAACGTCAGCGCGACAATGCCCGAAATCAGCACCGACACCGCGATGGTGATGGCGAACTGCTTGTACATCTCGCCGGCAAGGCCGCCCAGGAAGCCGACCGGGATGAACACCGCGCTCAGCACCAGGACGATGGCGATGACCGGTCCGCTCACCTCCTCCATCGCCTTTAACGCGGCGTCCTTTGGGCTGAGCTTGTTCTGCGTCATGTTGCGCTCGACATTCTCCAGCACCACGATGGCGTCATCGACCACGATGCCGATGGCCAGCACCATGCCGAACAGCGTCAGCAGATTGATCGAGAAGCCCAGCAGATACATGCCGATGAAGGCGCCGATCAGCGAGATCGGCACGGCCAGGATCGGGATGATCGTCGCCCGCACATTCTGCAGGAACAGATAGACCACCAGGATGACCAGCACGATGGCTTCCAGGAAGGTCTTGATCACCTCCTCGATCGACACTTCGACGAATTTCGTGGTGTCGAAGGGAATGCCGTATTCGATGCCGTCAGGGAAACGCTGCTGCAGCTCCGCCATCTTGGCGCGCACCGATGCGGTCACGTCCAGCGCGTTGGCGCCGGGCTGCAGGAAGATACCGATGGCAATCGCCGGCTCACCGTCGCGGCTGGCGTTGAAGGAATATTCCTGCGCGCCCAGCTCGATCCGGGCGACGTCCTTCAGCCGCAGGCTGGCGCCATTCTCGTCCGACCGCAGGATGATGTTGCCATATTCCTCCGGCTTCACCAGACGGCCCGGCGCAATGACGGAATAGGTATAGGGCTGCGGATCGACCATCGGCGCCTGGCCGAACTGGCCGGCGGCGAACTGCGAGTTCTGCTCGCGGATGGCGGCGGCCACGTCGCTGGGCGTCATATTGTACTGCGCCAGCTTGTCGGGGCTCAGCCACACCCGCATCGCATAATCCTTGGCGCCGAAGATCTGCGCGTCACCGACACCGTTGATGCGGCGCAGTTCGTCGATGACGTTCAGCAGCGCGTAGTTCGACACATAGACCGGGTCATAGCGCCCGCCCGGCGAGGACATGGTGATGACCTGCAGGATCGAGCTTGAGCGCTTGGTCACGTTCACGCCAAGGCGCCGCACCTCCTCCGGCAGGCGGGACAATACCGCCTGCACGCGGTTATTCACGTCGATGGTCGCCTGGTCGGGATCGGTGCCGATCTCGAAAGTGACGGTCAGCGTGAGTGAGCCGCTGTTCGAGGCCGAGGAGCGCATGTAGATCATCCCCGGCACGCCGTTGATGTTCTGCTCCAGCGGGGCGGCCACCGTCTCGGCGATCACCTCGGCATTGGCGCCGGGATAGCTGGCCGAGACCACCACGTCAGGCGGCACGATGTCGGGATACTGGGCAATCGGCAGGGAGCGCATGGCCGCGAGGCCCGCCAGCACGATCACGATGGACAGGACCGTCGCGAAGACCGGCCTGTTGATGAAGAAACGCGAGATCATGATTTTCGTCCTGACTGCCGGCTACCGGTTGCCGGCCTGGGCCTGCTTCTGACCGCCCGGCTTCTGATCGCCTTGTTTCGGCTCCGCAGGACGCACCTTCTGGCCCGGGCGCACCTTGATGACGCCCTCGACGATCACCCGGTCGCCGGTCTTCAGCCCCTCACGGACAAGCCAGCTATCCTCGATGGCCCTGCCGATTTTGATCGGCCGCGGCGTGGCGGTATTCTCGCCATCGACGACATAGACCATCATGCCCTGCGGTCCCTGCAGCACAGCGGCCTGCGGCACCGTCACGGCGTCGCGCAGGACCATGCCGTTCACCATGACGCGCACGAACTGCCCCGGCATGAGATCGCTGCCGGGGTTGGCAACGACCGCGCGGTTGCGGATCGTGCCAGTGTTCGGGTCGATGGTGCTGTCGGTGAAATCGACATAGCCGGCATCGGCCACAGTGCTGCCGTCCGACAGCCTGAGATCGACGCGCAGCCGCCCGTCAGCCGGCTGGGTCAGCGCACCGCTTTCCCGCATGTTGCGCAGCTGCAGCGACTCGGCATCCGGCACCGCGAAATTCACATAGACCGGATCGAGCTGGCTGATCCGCGTCAGCAGGCTGGAATCCTGGCCGGTGCCGACCAGGCTGCCCTCGGAGACCGCCTCAAGACTGGTAACGCCGCTGATCGGCGCTTCGACCCGCGTATAGTCCAGGTTGATCCTGGCCGTGCGCAGCTCGGCCCGGGCGCCGGCGACAGTCGCCTTCGCCAGCTCCAGCGTGGAGAGCGCCGAATCGCGCTCGCGCGCACTCACCGCGTTGCGTTCGAACAGCGAGGATATCCGCTTCCACTCGCGTTCCGCCTGGGCAAGGTTGGCCTGCTGCTGCTGAAGCATCGCCTCCGCCTGCGCCAGCGCCGCCTCGTAGGGCGCCGGATCGATGAGGAACAGCAGGTCGCCCTGCTTCACCTTCTCGCCCTCGGTATAGGTCCGCTCCATCAGGATGCCGGAAACCCGGGCCCGCACCTCCACCTCGCGCGAGCCGGTGACACGGCCGGCATATTCATAGGAGACGGGGATGTCCCTGGTCTCGACGGTCGTCAGCAGCACTTCCGGCGGCGGCGGTGCCGCCTGTGCGCCGCCATTCGCCTGCTTCTGCTCCTCGCAGGCCGCGACGGAAAGACCGAGAGCAACCATGCCGGCCGCAATCGTGAAAAGACGAAAGGAGCGTCCTAGCGTCCCCTGCATGGTTCACCTGCTTCGATAGACAAAATGATTTCTGGCTTTTGCGACCCGCCGCGCTGTCCGCATCACTAGCGTTGCGCGGAGTTTATGCGGAAATGATTGCATTCGCTACGCCGGGCAATATATACATTCTTGGATGTATGTAAAGCGGCAAGAAAGAAAAAAACACGATGGTGCGGAGGACGAAGGAAGAAGCTGAACAGACCCGCGACCAGATCCTGGACGCGGCGGAAAACCTGTTCTTCGAGCGTGGCGTGGCGCACACCTCGCTGGAGCAGATCGCGCGCGCCGCCGGCGTGACGCGCGGTGCCGTCTATTGGCATTTCCGCGACAAGGCCGACCTGTTCGAGGCGATGCAGCAGCGCATCCGCCTGCCGCAGGAGGATGTGCTGGAGGAACTGGCGGAGAACGGATCCTCCGACCCGCTGGCGACCCTGAAGGACTCGTGCAAGGGCGCGCTCGCCACCATCGCGCGGGACGAACGCCGCCAGCGCGTGTGCTGCATCCTGCTGCACCGCTGCGAATATGTGGAGGAGATGGGCGAGCCAGCGATGCGCCAGCTGCGCAACAAGGAACATATGATCGCCCTGCTGATCCGCATCTTCGAGACCGCGCATAAGCTGGGCACGCTGGCCCCGCGCTGGACACCGCTGACCGCGGCGCTGGGGCTGCACGGCCTGATGCACGGGCTGATCAGCGACTGGGTGAATGGCACCATCCCGCACGATCTGGCGGAGTACGGCCCGGTCTGCGTCGATGGCTTCTTTGCCGCCGTCGTGGCAGCGCCGGCAATGGCTGATTAGCCGCTTGCACCCGGCAAAAACCGGCCCTAAAGTCTTTGCCATGTTCATGCAGCGCACTGCCCGTACCGCCCGCAAAACCCGCACCTTCGGTGGGGGCGGCGGCGCTTTGGGATAACCTTAAGGCCTGCATGCAACCCCCACCGCCAGCCGGTGGGGTAAAGGAAAAAATCCTCTCCGGCGCGCGACAACCCCGAGAGGACAGACAATGCCCAACACACTCATCGCCACGCGGTCCGGCTGGATCAGGGATCCCTATGCCGTCATCGACGCCGTCCATGACGCGTTGCAGGAAGCGCTGAAGATTCCCGAATGGGACCGCACGGTGCGGTTGATCGAGCATGAGCCGTCGCACTTCGCCATCCCGTCCGGGCGCGGCCAGAACTACACCATCGTCGAGGTGACGCTGTTCGCCGGCCGCTCCTTCGAGGCGAAGCGCGTGCTCTATCAGGCCATTGTGCGCAACCTCGGCGCGCTGGGCATCGCCGCCACCGACATCAAGATCGCCCTGATCGAAAGCCCGATGGAGAACTGGGGCATCCGCGGCGGCACACCGGCCTCGGAAGTCGATCTCGGCTTCCCGGTTGCGGTGTGATTCCGGGCCGTCCTCTATCCCCTAACCCGCCGACTTCGCCATCACCATCGCGTACAGCATGGCGAAGGACAGCAGCAGGTTGAACCGGCCGGCCAGCAGGGCAGTGCGCGCGGCGCGCTGCTTCTGCGCCGGTTCCGCCGGCACAATGCCGAGCGCCTTCTTCTGGTTCGGCCAGATCACCAGCCAGACATTGACGGCCATGATCAGCGCCATCCACATGCCGATGCCGATCATGGTGTGGCGCGGACCGGACCCGTCCAGCCCCAGCGTCCACAGGGCCGGCAGGTAGCCCGACAGCATCGCCGTCACCAGCCCCAGAACCACGGTCGCCACCGCCGACCAGCGGAACCAGAACAGCGCCTTCGGCGCCACGAACCGCGCGACAACCGGCCGGTTCTCCTCCGGCATCGCCGCCAGTGCCGGTATCTGCACCAGATTGAAGTAATAGAGCAGCCCGACCCACAGCAGCCCGGCCAGCACATGTGCCCAGCGGAAGAAACCCGCCCAGAACGCCTGGTCGAATGCCGGCGCGCCCAGGAACACCAGCAGGATTGTCAGGACAAGCCCCAGCATCAGCGTCGGGTGCAGGCTGGCGAGCGGGTTCTTCATGGCGCGATCTCCCTCAGTTGTCCGCCACCCTACAGAAGAGCGGCCAAGGACGCACCGCTTGCTTATCCGAACGCCGCCCAGAAGGTGGTGACCAGCAGGATGGCGGCAAAGGCGATGTTGAGTAGCCGCGAGGCCAGCGGGTCGCGCAGCAACCGGGACAGCGACACGCCGGCCAGCAGCCAGACCGTATGGATGGCGACGATCAGAAGGCTGAGCACTGCCAGCTTCGCCAGCGCTTCCAGCAGCGGATCGGCGAACGGCAGGGATGATCCGGCAAACACGGCGCTGATCGCCAGATATGCCTTCGGATTGGCAATCCCCAGCAGATAGCCGCCGAGGAAGGAAGGCGCACTGCCCACCGCCTGCTCCTCCACCGGCCCCGCGAGCGGCGGCGCGGTGGCGATCC